>JAEEYS010000089.1 GCA_016288255.1 Bacillota bacterium | reverse complement strand
TTTGATACAGCTTTTGTACCATATAAGCGCTGACTCCCGAGATCTCCGTGATCTCGGACAATTTCAATTCGGGATTTTCTTTTACAAAATCAAAAGCGGTCTTTTCTTTTTCTGTCAGTCCTTCCGGAGTGGACACCTTATATTCTGCCTTGACACGGATCCCCGTATAGGTCTTTTCTTCCGCTTTCGGCAAAAACTGCAGCTTACGGGATAAGATCTTCCGTTCCAAACAGCTTTTGATAAAAGATTTGGTAAAACGTTCTTCCAACTCTTTCTTTCCCGCTTCCGGGCATTCTGCCAAATAGGCTTTCAGCTCCCGCAGCTTTTCTTGTTCCGCTTCCGTCAAAAACCCACCAAAGCCCTCTTCTATCTTCCATGTTTCCGTCTTTCTTAGATCCAAAGAAGCCGGCAGCATGGTATTTAAAACATTGAGCTCCGTTGTCAAATAGTATTCCGCCATCAAATGCATCAGCTTTAGCAAGCCTTCTGTCAAGATCGGCTTTTTATCTATCACAGACTGGATCGGACGGATCGTTTCGATTTTTGTTTGTTCTTTGATCCTGATCACATATCCCAGCTCATACCCTCTCCCGAAAGGAACATAGACCCGCATGCCCGGCCGCAGTTCTTTCAAAAACTTTTCCGGTATGCTATAATCAAAAACCTTATTCAGTTCTTTATGATTTCGGTTGATGAGTATTTCCGCGAACATAGCGATCCTTTCCGCCTTTTATCCTTCCATTCTCTTTTTGATCCTGTCTAGCAGGATAAAGGCCAGCTCTGTTTTTAAAATTTTCTTCAATGATTCTAAAGAGCCGTCTCTGTAAAATATCTTGACGATATTGGTATCTGTGCCAAACCCCGCTCCCTTTTGGATGATGTTGTTGGCCACGATCATATCCAGATTTTTTTCTTCCAGTTTTTTCTTTGCGTATTCTTCCAAATGCTGGCTTTCCGCCGCGAAACCGACTAAGATCTTATTGCCCTTTTGCTGTCCCAAAAGCTTTAAGATATCGTCGTTTTTCGTCAGTTCTAGGGTCATTCCCTCTTCTGTCGCACCTTTTTCTTTTTTAATCTTATGCTCCGATACGTTTTTCGGCCTAAAATCCCCTACCGCAGCGCTTTTGATCACAACGTCCGCTTTTGGGAACGCTTTTAAGACTGCGTTTTTCATATCTTCTGCCGATTCCACATCGACCCTTTTTACATGAGGAGGCGTTTGTAAACTGACCGGTCCTGCCACAAGGGTCACTTCCGCGCCTAAAAGCGCGGCAGCATAGGCAATCTCAAAGCCCATTTTTCCCGTAGAACGATTGGACAAAAACCGTACCGGATCCAGTCTTTCTCTGGTAGGCCCGGCGGTCACAATGATCTTTTTGCCCAAAAGATCTTTCGGATACAGTGTAAAGACCACTTCTTCCAGAATGTCTTCCACCGGCGGCAGTTTTCCTTTTCCTTCGTCTCCGCAGGCCAAAGTCCCTTCCGCCGGTTCCATGACGCTATAGCCCAGTTCTTTTAACCGTTTTATATTGTCCTGTGTCACTTGGTTTTCATACATCGCCACATTCATTGCCGGCACGAACATAACGGGTCCGTGAGTCGCCAAAACAGTGGTAGAAAGCAGATCATCCGCGATCCCGTGTGCCGCCTTGGCCAGGATATTGGCTGTAGCGGGGCAAATAAGCAGGAGATCCGCCTTTTTCCCCAAAGAAATATGGTTGATGTCATAATGATCCAAGCATTCAAAAAGTTCCGTATTTACCTTGTTTTTGGAAATCGTCTGAAAGGTCAAAGGCGTCACGAATTCCATGGCGTTCTTTGTCATGACCACATCCACGTTGGCGCCCTCTTTCGTAAGACGGCTGACCAGATCCACCGCTTTATAGGCGGCGATCCCTCCTGTCACTCCCAATACGATATTTTTTCCTTCTAATCGTTTCATACAAGATCCCTTTCTGTTTAATGCAAAGAATATTTTTCCAAATAATCACTTTCTGCTTTTCGATTTACTCTACATTGTTCTGCGGTAATGATGGCTGCGATCTCTTTTACCGTTTCTTCCACCTCATTGTTTTCCACGATATAATCATATTCTTTTATCAGTTTCAACTCACTTTCCGCCATAGTGAGCCGATGACGGATCTGTTCTTCGGAATCCGTATTCCTTTTGAGGATACGATTTTTCAGTTCCTCCAGGGAGGGAGGCGCTATATAGATAAAAACCCCTTCCGGATACGCTTTTTTCACCTGCATGGCGCCGTCCGTATCGATCTCCAAAATCACATGATTGCCCTTGTCCATTTCCTGCATGATAAAATCTTTCGGCGTTCCGTAATAATTCTTATATACTTTTGCCCATTCAAAATATTTCTGTTCTCCGATATTCTTTAAAAATTCTTCTTCCGATACAAAGAAATAATTGACCCCGTGGAGCTCATCCGTCCGAGGCGCCCGTGTGGTTTCCGAAATGGACATCACCAAAGAAGGCATTTCTCTCATCAGCGCCTTAAGTACCGTTCCTTTTCCCACACCGGAAGGGCCTGAAATAACAATCAAAAGTCCTTTTCCCATTATTCCTCTTCCTCCAGCTCATAATCCAGCCTATTGGCCACTGTTTCCGGCTGTATGGCGGATAAGATCACATGGTCGCTGTCCGTAATGATCACCGCTCTTGTTTTTCTGCCGTAAGTCGCATCGATCAGGCTGCCTGCTTCTCTCGCGTCCTGTATCATTCTTTTGATCGGAGCGGACTCCGGTCCTACAATAGCAACGATACGATTTGCCGAGACGATATTGCCAAATCCGATATTGATCAATTTGATTTCCATACGATCCCTCGTTTCTTTTTTATTCAATATTCTGCACTTGTTCTCTGATCTTTTCCAGCGCTGTTTTTGCCGCTACCACCGTAAGCGAAATACCCGAATCGTTTCCTTTTGAACCGATGGTATTGATCTCTCTGTTCATTTCCTGTACCAAAAAGTCCATTTTCTTTCCGATCGCCTGATCCGCGCCTAAAAACTTCTCAAATTCACGGATACTGTTGTTCAGTCTGGTCAATTCTTCGTTGATATCGAATTTGTCGATATAATATACCATTTCCTGTTCCAGCCGTTCGTAATTGATGATCTCTTTGTCCAAATTCTTTTCCAGTTTTTCCTGCAGCCGCGATTTTTGTCTTTCTACCACTTCCGGCGCCAATTTCGTGAACGTCTTCACGCAGTCCTTGATCTCATCCAATTTCAGCTGCATATCTTTTCGGTGCGCTTCCCCTTCTTTGATCCGCATATCCAGCATATGATCGATGGCTTCGTTCAAGGCTGTTTCCACACAGGCAAACAGCTCGTCCGTATCTTTTTCGTCTTCCTTCAGGGTGATAATGTCCGGAAACCGCAAAACGTTGTTTAGCGTAATGTTATCATCCATTTGAAGCGCTTTTTTCAGCTGTTTTAGATTTTCATAATAGCTGATCGCCAGCTCTTCATCCAACTGTATTTTGGAATTTTTGCTTTTTTTTACTTCTTCGTTGATGAAGATCTCCACGTATCCCCGTTCCAATCTGGATTTTACGATGGATTTGATCCTGTCTTCCAAAGCATAGAGCCATCTGGGTCCCTTTACCTTGATTTCCAAATAACGATGATTCACGGAACGAATTTCCGTTGTGACTTTAATGATTCCTTCGTATTCCCCTTTGCCGTAGCCGGTCATGCTTTTTAACATGATATACTCTCCCATACTTTTCTTTATTGTAATTTATGATTTTGAAATCCATATGAATTTTTTATATTTTTTCACCTGGTCCTATTATAGCAGAAAACTGTCCTATAATCCAGAAAACAGGAGAAAGAAAGAGAAAAAGAAAAGAAGAAACCGAAAAATCAATTTCTTCTTTTCTGCTATATCAATAAAAACTCTTTTTGCCCATTCGTGTGACGATCATCTTTTTAATGAGATCCACCGGTATGATCGTCATCGCCAAAAGGATCACAAAAGTCCACTCTTTTCCATTCAGTCCGTGGCATCTTAAAACCTCTCCGCCGAAACTGGTCAGCAAAATCTGCACGACCACGATCAAGAGGAGCACTTTCAAAAAGCCTTTGTTCTCCCCTATATGATCCAATAGGTTCAATTTATCCGTTCTGGCGTTGAATGCGTTGAATACCGCCGCGAAGATAAAGAAAGTAAAATATCCCGTGAGCAGATAGAGGTTTTGCTGATCATCCCGGAAAAAGCTGTCCGCCTTGCGTCCGATCAGCAAAAACATGCTCAATAAGAAGATCCACACCGCACCCGTCAGAATCGAAGACCACATATAACCGCTCACAATGCTTTCCGTTCTCTTTTTCGGTTTTTCTTTCATATACCGCTTAATGGGCGGTTCTCCCCCAAACGCGAGGGCTGCCAAGGTATCCATTACCAAATTGACCCAAAGGATCTGGATGATGGACAATGGATTTTCCATTCCCAAAAGAGGCGCCGCAAAAGATACCAGTACAGCCGATACGTTGATGGTCAGCTGGAACACGATAAATTTACGGATGCTGTTAAAGATCGTTCTTCCGTATAAAATCGCCTTCGCGATGGAATTGAAGTTGTCATCCATGATCACAATATCGCTGGCTTCTTTCGCCACTTCCGTTCCGCCGCCCATGGCAAACCCTACGTCCGCCTTCTTTAAGGCGGGAGAATCGTTGACGCCGTCCCCTGTCATGCCGGCTACCAATCCCAATTCTTGGGCCAATCTCACCAATCTGCTTTTGTCGCTGGGAAGCGCTCTTGCCACAACGCGGAAATCTTTTAATTTGCTTTTGATCTCTTCATCAGACATTTTCCCCAGTTCATCCGAGGTCAGTACAATATCCGTCTCTTTTTGCAGCAGTCCCGCTTCTTTTGCGATAGCCACAGCCGTATCTTTTCTGTCCCCCGTGATCATCACGACCTGCACGCCTGCTTCCGTCACTTCTTTGATGGCCGAAATGGATTCCTTTCTTACTTCATCTCGGATCCCCATGACGCCTACCAAGGTCCATTCGCCTACAGGAAGCTCATCTTCTCCCATTTCTTCTTCCGCCACAGCCAGCGCCAAAACGCGGATCGCCTGCTTTGCCAGCGCATTGATCCTCTCTTCTACAACAGTACTGCCTCCAAAAAGTTGTTTTTG
>JAEEYS010000088.1 GCA_016288255.1 Bacillota bacterium | reverse complement strand
GTCAAAAAATTTGGGGATATAGGTGACATCCGGTTTGCCGGATTCCATCTTATCGACCAGGTCTTTGGAACTGACCAGTCCAAAGTCTTCTTCCCGGGCGGGATAGATATCGGTGATGATGACCTTGTCAGCCATATCAAAGGCTTGAGAAAATTCATTTAGGAGTTCTTTTGTCCTGCTGAAAAGATGCGGTTGGAACACACACCAGATCCGATTGTGCGCCATGTTGCTGGCGGCTTTTAATGTGGCCATGATCTCTGTGGGATGATGCGCGTAGTCGTCCACGATGGTCACGTTATTGACGGTGCCTTTTTGTTCGAATCTTCTGTGAGCGCCTTTGAAGGATTCCAGCGCTTTGGCGGAGGTTTCAACGGGAACACCCAAAAAATCCGCCATGGCGATAGCAGCCAAAGCGTTGTTGATATTGTGCAGTCCCGGCACCTGCAATTTGGCGCGGGAAACGATCTCTCCGTCTCGGATAACGTCAAATTCCGGGAATCCCAGCTGATTGAAGGTGATATGATCCGCCCGATAATTGGCGTTTTCACCGGCGCCGAACAAAACGACTTTACATTTGAGGTCTTTTGTGATGGCATCCACATAATCGTTGTCCGCGTGCAATACCAAAAGGCCGTCTTCCTGGATCAAATGTGCAAAAGACTGGAAGGCTTTTACCACATTTTCCATGGTCTTGTAATAATCCAAATGGTCTTTGTCGATGTTTAAAATAGACGCGACGAAAGGATGCAGCTTTAAGAAGGAGCCGACATATTCGCAGGCTTCTGTTACGAAATAATCGCTGCGGCCTAATTTGACGTTGCCGTGGAACGCGTCCACATCGCCGCCGATCAAAATGGTGGGATCGTATCCCGCTTCGTCTAAGATCACGGAGATCATGGAAGTGGTCGTGGTCTTGCCATGGGTACCGGAAATAGCGATGCTTCTGGGATAGCTTTTCATCACGATCCCCAAAAGATCGGACCGTTCCAAAAGAGGGATCCCCCGTCTTTCGCCTTCCATTAGTTCCGCGTTGTCTTTTTTGACGGCAGCGGTATACACGATCATATCCACGTCTTCTGCCACATTGTCCCTGCTGTGTCCGATATATATCAATATATTATCATTTCTCAATCGTTCTACCGTTTCGGATTCTCTGATGTCCGATCCGGTCACAAAATGTCCGTTGTGGTGCAGGATATAGGCAAGGCTGCTCATGCCGGCGCCGCCGATTCCCACAAAATGGACCTTCTTTATTTTTTTCAAATCCACAGTCATTTTCTTCACTCCTAAAAAATGCTCTTGCCATAGGTTTCATCAATCTAAGTTAAATTATAACAGAAAAATGAAAATAGTAAAAACTTTAGTTGTAATATTGTAAAAAAAGTTACATAATTAGCTTTAATATCGAGAAAAAAGTTACATAATTGCCTCGATATTGCAAAAAACAGTCGTCTAAATAGAAAAAATACGGTAAAATAGCAGTAAGAAGAATTGGTTTTTTTACGATTTTTCAAAGGAACGTTGTTTATCTGTTTGTTATGATTTTGTAAAATAATAAGGCGGTGTCACATGAAAAAGAATATTTCGCAGGAACGATCGGAACGTCTTTTGTTTTTGACCAAGCTGTTCCTAGAAAATCCGGGACAGCAGTTTAATATCAAATATATCCAGTCTTATTTTGATCTTGCCAAATCGACCATCAGTGAAGATGTGGATCTGATCGATGCGTTCTTACAATCCAGAGAGTTTGGAAAAGTAGAGTCTATTTCCGGCGCTTCGGGAGGATTTAAATATCAGTTCACCATGCCCGAAGAAGAAGAGGCCGATTTTGTCGGCTCCCTGGCGGAAGAATTGATGAAAGAAAGCCGCATCATGCCGGGTGGGTTTTTAAACACAACGGATATCATTTTTGATCCTTATTATGCGGAACAAATGGGAAAACTTTTTTTCCAAACGTTTAAAAACAAGAAGATCGATATAGTGGTCACCATGGAAACAAAAGGGATCCCCATCGCGCTGATGACAGCAAAATATTTTCATGTGCCCCTGGTGGTGATCCGGAAAGAAAACAAAGTGACGGAAGGGCCTTCCGTCAGTATCAATTATCTTTCCGGCTCTACGGGAAGGATCTATAATATGAGTCTTCCCATGCACTCCATTCTTCCGGGTTCGGAAGTATTGTTTATTGATGATTTTATGAAAGCGGGCGGGACCGCAAGCGGTGTGAAGATGTTAGTGGAGCAGTTCAACAGTCATTTGGCCGGGACAGGCGTGATGATGGCGACAAAAGAGCCGGAGGAAAAAGTGATCGAAGAATATTTTTCACTCCTCACATTAGAATCCATTGATACGAAAAGCAAAGCTGCTCGTATTATACCGAACATACCGAAAAGGAAAAAGGCATAGCACGGTCTGTTCCGATTTCATGTGTGGCGTCAGGCACGAGACGAAGATGCAAAAATTCAGGGAAAAAGGAGGAAAATAAAGATTTTTGTAGAATAGTCTAATAACACAGATTTGGCAGAAGGGTGGTGAAACAGATGCAAATCACAGACGTAAGATTGAGAAAAGTTGCAAAAGAAGGAAAAATCAGAGCGATCGTTTCCATTACGATGGACAACGAGTTTGTTATTCATGATATTAGAATCATAGAAGGAAACAACGGGTTATTTGTTGCTATGCCGAGCAGAAAGAATCAGGACGGAGAATTTAGGGATATCGTGCATCCCATTAGCCAGGAATGCAGGCAAAAAATACAGGACGTTATTATAGAAAAGTATGAATCTTCTTTGGCATTGCTGTAAGAGATAAGATATCAATAGATAAATAACGATAGAATCGTAAATTGAACCTCTTCGAATCTAACCATTCAAAGAGGTTATTTTATTTGCAAAAAATCCGGGAAAAGGAAAAAGAAAGAGGAAAAGAGCAAGAAAAGAGCGGGTTTTTCGGGGAAAGAATCAAACAAATGGTAAGAAAGTCTTTATAAAATAGCGTTTTTTGTTTATAATGAAAAGGCAGTATCTTATTTTTTAGAATAAGGAAGAAAGGGTTTTAAGGATGAGCAGTGATCGTAATCTCTCCAGCCTGATCTTGGCGGCGGGAGAAGGAACCAGAATGAAATCGGATATTCCAAAGATTTTACATAAAGTCTGCGGCAAAGAGATGATCAATTGGGTGATCGATACGGTGGAAGAGCTGGGCGTAGCCCAAAATATCATTGTCTTAGGTCATGGCAAAGAACAGGTCATGGAAGCGCTTCAGGGCGTAAAAGCGGACTTTGCTTATCAGATGGAACGAAAAGGAACCGGCCATGCCGCAAGGATCGGCGGAGAAAAATTAAGCGGCGGGGAAGACCATATCATCGTTTTATACGGGGATTCACCCATGATCCAGAAAGAAACGCTGGAAGATTTTATTTCATACCATGAAAAAGAAGAAAACGATATTACGGTATTGACCGCAAAAGTCGGCAATTCCAAAGGGTATGGGCGGATCGTACGAAGCGGTGATGGAGAATTTTTAAGGATCGTAGAAGAGAATGACGCCACACCGGAAGAAAAAAAGATCAAAGAGATCAATTCCGGCATTTATCTTTTCAGAAACAAAGGGAAAATGCCGTTTATGACGCTTCTGGGGCAGATCAAAAATGAAAACAAAAAAGGCGAATACTATTTGACGGACGCCATTGAGATCATCAAATCCGCAGGCGGCAAAGTAGGCGCTTATGAAATAGAAGACGAAACAGAGATTTTGGCGGCCAACAATCGAGTGGAGCTTTCTGTTTTGAATCGGATCATGCGAAAACGGATCAATGAAGGCCATATGCTAAACGGGGTCACGATGATCGATCCGGACGCAGTTTATATCGAAAAAGGCGTATCCATAGGAAAGGATACGATCCTGTATCCGGGAACATTTTTGGAAGGGGATACGGTGATCGGCGCCGGCTGTGAGATCGGACCGAATGTGAAGATCAAGGATTCCACCCTGGGTGAAGGGATCAAAATCGAAAACGCGGGTGTGGACAGCGTGGTCATCAAAGACCATGTGACCATAGGCCCTTATGTTTATTTGAGACCGGGAACGGTTTTGGAAGAAAAAGTAAAAGTAGGCCGGTTTGTGGAATTGAAAAACACAAAAGTGGCGTCAGGCAGTAAAGTGCCTCATCTAAGCTATGTGGGCGACGCAGAGATCGGCAAAGGCGTTAATATCGGCGCCGGTGTGATCACCGTGAACTATGACGGAAAGAACAAGCATAAGACCATTATCGGAGACGACGCTTTTATCGGCTGCAACGCCAATTTGATTGCCCCGATCAAGATCGGGGACGGCGCTTATGTAGCGGCCGGGTCCACCATTACCGATGACGTGGAAGAAAAGAGTTTAGCCATTGCGAGAGAAAGACAGACCAATAAAAAAGATTGGATCAACAAATATAAATAACACAAAGACAGGAGAGGGATATAAAGATGAGCCAATATGAAGGAAAATTAAAAATCTTTACGGGCAATGCCAGCCGGGATCTGGGAGAAAAAATCTGCGAAGAACTTCAAATGGAATTGGGAAACTGCGAAGTGGGCAGATTCAGTGACGGAGAAGTGTTTGTAACTATCAATGAAAGTGTGAGAGGACAGGATGTTTTTATTATACAGTCCACTTCTCATCCTACCAATGACCATTTGATGGAAGTATTGGTCATGATCGACGCGTTAAAAAGAGCATCCGCGGGCAGGATCAACGCAGTCATTCCATATTATGGCTATGCCAGACAGGATAGAAAGGCCAGAGCAAGAGATCCGATCACAGCAAAACTGGTGGCAGATCTTTTGACCGTTGCCGGCGCGGACAGAGTCTTGACTATGGATTTGCACGCGGCGCAGATCCAGGGATATTTTGATTTTCCGGTAGATCATCTTTTGGGACTGCCGATTTTGGCAAAATACTTTTTGGACAAGCGGTTGGAAAATATCATTGTGGTATCGCCGGATCTTGGCAGCGTAAACCGCGCAAGACAGCTGGCTGATATTTTGCATTGTTCCATTGCCATCATCGAAAAAAGAAGAGCAAAACCGAATGAATCGGAAGTGCTCAATATTATTGGCGACATTGAAGGAAAAACAGCCATTCTTTGTGATGATATGATCGATACGGGCGGCACCTTGGTCAACGGCGCCAACTACTTAAAAGCAAAAGGCGCAAAAGAAGTGTATGCTTGCGCTACCCATCCGGTCTTTTCCGGTCCGGCAGTGGAAAGAATGATCCATTCCGAAATCAAAGAGATCGTGGTAACGGATACCATCAAACTGCCGGCAGAAAAAATGTTTGATAAATTGAAAGTGGTAACGGTCTCCAAAGCTTTTGCGCAGGCGATCCGCTGCATCAATGAAAACAAGAGCGTCAGTCAGCTTTTTATGACAAACAAATAAAATAGAAAATGTGGTGTGAGCATGTATCTTGTGGCAGGATTGGGAAATCCCGGGAAAAAATATGAAAGAACCAGGCATAACGTTGGATTTATGGTGATCGAAATGCTGTCTCAGAAATGGAATGTGCCGGTGGACAGGCTGAAATTTCAGGCGCTTATCGGGGAGACAAAAATAGGTGAAGAAAAAGTGCTTTTGGTCAAACCGCAGACTTTTATGAATTTGAGCGGCAACAGCATTTATGAGATCGTTCGGTTTTATAAGATCGAGCCGGATCATGTGATCGTGATCTATGACGATCTGGATCTGCCCGTGGGCACGGTCCGTATTCGGAAACAAGGCGGCACCGGCGGGCATAATGGGATGAAATCCATTATTTATCAGCTGCAGACAGAAGAATTTCCCCGTATCCGCATTGGGATCGACAAGCCAGAGGGAGACGAAGTGATCGACTATGTTTTGCATGATTTTTTGAAAAGCGAGCAGGAGCCGATCTTTGAAGCCCTTCAAAAAGCGGCTCTCGCGGTGGAATGTATGATCAGGGAAAATGTGGATATGGCGATGAATAAATATAATGTAAAAAACATAGATTGTGAATAGAGAATCACTTCTATTCAAAAGAAAAGAAGATAGAAGCAAGAGAAGAACAGGCGGGGATTTTACTTTCCCTGCCTTTCGTCGTTGTCTTTTTGTCGGAGGAACCTATGGAAAATTTGTTGAACAGATATGGAATGATACCGAAAATCAAAGAGTTTTTACAAAATGTCGGGTCAGAAAACGGAAAAAGCCAAAAAGAAAATATCTTTCCGGCGCTGGTGACGGGCGTGGACGACAGGCAAAAAGAATTTTTGTTTTTGACGGGCAGTTTGGTATCCGGCGCCCCCAGCCTGTATGTGGCGGAAGATTTTAAACGGGCCAAAGAAGTCTATGAAAATGTCAGAAAAAGCAAACCGGAGAAAGAGGTTTTGCTGTTTCCCGCCATAGAAAACTTTTCTTATCATGTGGATGCCTTAAGCCATGAGATCTTATGGAAACGAAACGAAGTGATCCAAAAGCTTCTTTTGGGAAGAGACATCATGGTGGTCGCGCCTACGGAGGCCTTTTTGACAAAACTGCCCCTAAAAAGCGTATATGAAGGAAAGACGCTGACGATCCGGGTGGGACAGGAGGTTTCTTTTGAAGCGCTTGTAGAGAGACTGACAAAGCTGGGATATACCAAAGAGATCCTGGTAGAGTCCAAAGGACAGTTCAGCGTCAGAGGCGGGATCATCGATCTTTGGATCTCAGACCAGACGTATCCCACCAGACTGGAATTTTTTGGGGACGAGGTGGATTCCATCCGTTCCTTTGAGCCGGACACCCAGCGTTCGCTGGAAAAATGGGAAACGGTCACTGTGATTTCCGCGGTAGAGTATATTTTAGAAGAAGAGTCTTTTTTGGAAGGAATCGAAAGGATCAAAAAAGATATTCTGTCGTTAAAAGAAAAAAGCAGGGAAACGGAAGAGATAGCGGCACTGGAAGAAAGAATAGAAAAGCTGCGGTTTTCCAGAGAACCGGAAAGTATCGGCGGATTCTTTTCCTATTTCTATAAAGAAGGGGCTTCTTTGCTGGACTATTTTCCCAAAGACAGTCTGGTATTTTTGGAAGAAAAAGAAAAACTTCTGGCAACCTATTCTCAGTATGAAGAAGAATACAAAGATCAATTTTTGTATTTACTGGAAAAGCAAGCGGCGCTGAAAAAACAATATGACAACATGATGGATAAAATAGAGTGGGAAAAACGGCTTGAAGAGCATAGAGAAGTGCAGCTGACCTTGTTTGTGGCAGACAGCGAAAAGCAAAGCGGCTATGCGTCGGTCTATCCCATTTACAGCAGAGAGCTGATCTTGCCTAAGGGGAAGCTTTCCGCGCTGATCGAAACGGTAAAAAAACTGAAAAAGGAAAAATATACGGTCTTGATCTATGTAAGAAACGAAGAACAAGGAAAAAAACTGCAGGAATACTTCTTTGACCAGGATCTGATCGTTTCTTTTGTGCCGATGATCGGCGGGAGCCTAAAAAAAGAGCAGGTCGTCATCACGGTGGGAAATGAGCAAAGCGCGGTGGAATTTCCGGAAGATAAGATCGCGTTTTTAAGCACAAAAGTCTTTTTTGACAGAAGAAAAGAAAAAAAGAGCCGTTTCAAAAAGACTGCGGGCGACACCTTTTTAAATTACAGAGATTTGAAAGTGGGCGACTATGTAGTCCATGTCAACCACGGGATCGGACGGTATCACGGGGTGGAACAGCTGGAGATCGACCATGTTTACAAGGATTTCTTGTTTTTGGAATATGCCGGCGGAGATAAGCTGTATGTGCCGGTAGATCAAATGGGCCTGGTGCAGAAATATGTCAGTGAAGAGGGCCATGTGCCGCGGATCCACCGTTTGGGAAGCAGTGAATGGGCCAAAAGCCAGGCAAGGGTCAAAGCTTCTTTAAAAGAACTTGCCATGAACCTTTTGGAGCTTTACGCGGAAAGAGAGATGGTCAAAGGATTCGCGTTTTCTCCTGATACGGAGTGGCAGCGGCAGATGGAAGACAGTTTTCCTTTTGACGAGACGCCGGATCAGCTAAAGGCCATTGAGGAGATCAAAGAGGATATGGAACAGCCAAAACCCATGGATCGTCTGCTTTGCGGTGATGTAGGCTACGGCAAGACGGAAGTGGCTTTAAGAGCCGCTTTTAAAGCGGTGATGGACGGCAAGCAGGTGGCGATCTTAACGCCGACCACGATTTTGGCGCAGCAGCATTACAATACGATCCTGGAACGGTTTCAGGCTTTTCCCGTAAAGGTGGGGCTGTTGTCCCGCTTTCGGACAAAAAAAGAGCAGGAGACTGTATTGAACGGCTTAAAAGACGGTTCTTACGATGTTGTGGTAGGGACCCATAAGATATTACAGAAAAAAGTACAATTTCATGATCTGGGCCTTTTGATCGTGGATGAAGAACAGCGGTTTGGGGTAGGACACAAGGAGACCATCAAAGACTTGAAGCGGAATGTGGATGTATTGACCTTGTCCGCCACGCCGATCCCCAGAACACTCAATATGTCCTTAAGCGGCATCAAAGATATGTCCAATATCGAAACGGCGCCGGAAAACCGGTATCCTGTCAACACCTATGTGATGGAATATGACTCCAGATTCATCAAAAATGCCATTATGCGGGAAGTGAATCGAGGCGGTCAGGTCTATTTTGTGTACAACAGCGTAAAAGATATGACGGAGATGGCGCGGAATCTGGGAGAGCTTTTGCCGGGTGTAAAGATCGCGGTGGCCCATGGGCAGATGCGGGAAGAAAGACTGGAAGACGTGATGGTGAAGTTCTTGAACAAGGAATATGATATGCTTTTGACCACTACTATCATCGAAACCGGTATGGATATCCCCAATGTCAATACCCTGGTGGTGTATGACGCGGATCGGTTCGGCTTGTCACAGCTTCATCAGCTAAGAGGACGAGTGGGCAGGACGAATCGGCAGGCTTATGCTTATTTGACCTATCGGAAGAACAAAAATCTGTCGGAAGTGGCGGAAAAGCGGCTGAAAGCCATCAAAGATTTTGCGGAATTCGGCGCAGGGATCCAAATCGCCATGCGGGACCTGGAGATCAGGGGATCCGGCAACCTATTGGGACCGGAACAACACGGACATATCGTGACGGTGGGATATGATCTGTATTATAAGATGCTCAAGGAAACGATCCAAGAACTGCGGGGCGAAGAAGAAAAAGTTCCGTTTACCACAACGGTAGAGATCAAGGTGGATAAGTATATCCCCAAAGCCTATATCTCGATGGAAAGCGACAGGATCCGCTTTTATAAGCTTTTGGGAAGCGCGCAGACCATAGAGGAATTGTATGATATTGAGGAAGAAATGGAAGACCGTTTCGGAGACATCCCGAGTCCTGTAAGAAATATTTTGGAGCTGACTTGGATCAAGATCAAAGCGGAATCTCTGCGGATCGAATCGGTCACGGAACAGAAAAACGGGGTCGTGTTTACTTTTGAAACGGGATATGTTTTTCCGGACGGGGCGCTAAAGGAACTTTCTGACCTGTTTTCTAAAAGAGAGAGGTTGTCAATGTCCGTCAAAGATGGTAAACTATCATTGGTGCTTGGGTCGCACCATAACAGTACAAAGGGAACAGAAAAATTACAAATGATCAAAAAATTGATATTGTCTTTGGAAAACGTATTAAAAACGGATGAAACGAAGCAAGGACAATAAAGCATAACAGGGAAACCGGAAGGAGAAATTTCATTGAAAAAGAGAATCGGTATTTTAATTACTGTTGTTTTGGTTTTGAGCTTGGCATTGAGCGGATGCAACAGTTTGCAAGTGGATTTTGACAGATTGAATCAAAAACCGGTAGCAAAAGTAAACGGTGTGGAAATTTTACGGAAAGATTATATGGAACAGTATAATAATTTGATAGATTATTATACGTATTATCTGGGCGCTTCTTTTTTTGAAACAGATGAAGGGAAGAAGTATCTGGAAGATTTTAAAACAAGCATATTGGATGGGATGATCGAACAGGAACTGTTAAAACAGGAAGCGGAAAAGAGGAATCTGACAGTGGAAGAAAGCGCTGTGGAAGAACAGCTGCAGTCCACGAAAGATTACTACGGAGACGGTTATGAAGATGCTTTGGCGGAATACGGTTATACGGAAGAGACCTATCGGGAACAGATCGAACAGAACCTGAAACTGCAGAAAATGGAAGATGAGATCGTCAAGGATGTCACGGTGACGGAAGACGAAGCCAAAACATACTATGACGCGCATCCGGATGAGTTCAAAGACGGAGAAGATGTTGCGAGCGCCAGCCATATTTTGGTGGCAACGGAAGACGAAGCCAAGATGGTATTGGATTTCATCAAAAAAGGACAAACTTTTGAAGATATGGTAGAACAGTTCTCCACGGATACGGCAAGCAAGGAACAAAAAGGCAGCCTGGGAGAATTTACCAGAGACCAGATGGTTCAGGAATTTTCAGACGCGGTCTTTGGCGCGGACGGTCCGGGACTGATCGAAGAACCGTTAAAATCACAATACGGTTATCATATCATTCGGGTAGAT
>JAEEYS010000087.1 GCA_016288255.1 Bacillota bacterium | reverse complement strand
CCTGCCGGCAACTCTGTCAAGACTTTAGAAGATTTCTTTAAAAAATATCCAACCAGGAACACCTCTTTTTATTGGACAAAATAAGAATTATAAGCTTATTGATACATACAGCAATATAAACAGTCAGGAGGAATATTGTGTATAAAATAGTGATCATCCTAATTTTTGCTTTATTGGTTGCCATCTTCGCGATCAGTAATTCCAACCCATTGACGTTGGTCGTTCCTTTTGTGGGGGGATTTGAAACGACACAAGCTGTGGTCATTATTTGCGCCGTGCTGGTGGGTGCGCTTATTATGTTTTTGGTAGTATTGTTTACAAAAGCAAGAAAAAGTTGGCAAACAAGAGGAGAAAAGAAAGCTTCCGGGCAGGAAAGCTCTCTTTCTGATGAAGCCGTCAATCAGTTAAAACAAGAAAATGCGGAATTGATGAAAACCAACGAAGAATTGACCGCTCAAATCAGAAAATTGGAAGGCATGCTTCGGGGAGAAGAAGCAGAACCGGAAACTGATTTGCAAATAGAAAAAATGGCGGCAGAAACCGTAAATGAAACAGGCGATGTGATAGACGCCATAGAAGAACCTGAGGTCTCGGAAGAAAAAGAAAGTTCCGCAAAGCAATTTTTAAAAGGACTGTGGAAAAAATAAATTTAAAATGTAAAAAGAAAAGAAGGCAGCGTTTGCTGCTTTTTTTATATATTTCTATCCTATTGCCGTTTAATGGGGAAAAGAAATTTCTTAAAAAAAAGAAGGAAAATCTCTATTTTTTTGTTTCCTCTCTCATGAAATGGTATAATGTAATATATGTTTATATGATTTATGTTTTATAATATGATTGTTTGTTTGCAAAAACGCCCGAAAGGGGTGACGACGTGGAATATTTATGGGTCTATCATGATGCAAATATGGATATAGATTTTTTAAAGACTAAAAACATCTCTTCCGTGACAAAAGAAATACTATCCCGCCGGGGTATTTCAAGTGAAGAAAACATGGAAAAGTTTTTATATCCGTCTATCACGGATTTTCATGATCCGCTGTTACTGCATGATATGGAAAAGGCAAGAGATCGTATTTTAAAAGCTTTGAAGGAAAATGAAAAAATCATCGTCTATGGCGATTATGATGTAGACGGGATGACTTCCGTCGCTTTACTATATCTTTGTCTTACGGCTTTGGGCGCCGATGTTTCCTATTATATACCGGACAGATTGGACGAAGGATATGGATTGAATTTAAATGCGGTAAAGCAGATGAAAGAGGACGGCGTTGATCTGATCATTACGGTGGATTCCGGCATTACGGGAATCGAAGAAGGTCGGTATTTAAAAGAAAATCAGCTAGATATGATCATTACGGATCATCATACCCCGGGTGAAATACTGCCGGAAGCTTATGCGATCATCAATCCAAAATGTGAAAACAACATTTATCCGTTCTTGGATCTGGCGGGAGTAGGAGTCGCTTTTAAACTGGTGCAAGCCCTGATCGGGATAGAAGAAAGTATGAAATATTTGGATATCGTTGCCATTGGAACGATCGCGGATATGGTTTCTATTTTGGATGAAAACAGGGTCATTGTAAAATACGGCTTGGAAAAGATACAAAAGACCAAACGGCCCGGTATCCAAGCTTTGATCGAACAAGCCAGATTAAAAGATAAAAAGATCACTACCGACCATATCGGATATGGGATCGCGCCTCGTATCAATGCTACCGGAAGAATGGGGAATCCCTATTTGGGAGTGCAGCTTTTGACTACGGATGATGAATTGGAAGCGTTTGTGTTGTCCAGAAATTTAGAAGAAGAAAATGAAAGACGCAAAAAAACCGAAGAAGAAATCATCTTAAAAGCCGAAGAAATGATCAAACAGGAAAAATATGATCAAACCGATACCGTGTTTGTCATTTACAATAAAGACTGGCATAGCGGTGTGATCGGGATCGTGGCTTCCAGAATCTTGGAAAAATTTTATAAGCCTACGATCATACTGACAGAACACGAAGGGTATTTGAAAGGCTCTGCCAGAAGTATCGAAGGTATCAACATGTATGATCTTTTGAATCGGTGCAGCGACACCTTGTTGAAATTCGGCGGGCATAGCATGGCGGCAGGACTGACGATGGAAAAAGATAAACTGGAAGAATTCCGTCTCGCGGTCAATAAAGCCTGTAAAGAAATGATTTTACATACCGATCCGGAATTGATGATCCCCAAAAAAGAGGTAGACGCCAAGATCCATTTAAATGAGATCAATCCTTCTTTATTGGACGAGTTTACGCTGTTGGAGCCTTACGGATTGGGAAATCCAAAGCCTATGCTTGCTGCTTATGGGCTGAAGGTGAAAGATTTCAGCCAAATCGGCATAAAACAGAACCATTTGAAGCTGAATTTAAGCGAAGGCAAGTATCAGGTAGACGGGATCTATTTCAACCATTTTTATGACGATTTGGGCATATTTTTAAATGCGGATATCGATGTCATGGGATATCTGGAATTGAATGAATACAACGGAGTGGCCAAACCGCAATTTTTGGTAAAAGATATCCATGTGAAATATGACGGGAACCCTTTTTATGAAAAATTGATGAAAAACTTCAATCATTATTTGGAAGTCAACGGATTATCCCTGTTTTTAGATCAATTTGAAGAAGAAATACCGGAAATAAAAATGGAAAATGTGGATTGCTATGGATTGGTGACGGAAAAATACGGATTTATCGACAGTCTTATGGCAAAACAAGTCCCTGTTTCTCTGGTCGCTTTTACGTTCCAGGAAGCATTTCGGTTGAAAGAAAAGTATAAAAACGGTAATATAGAATTGGTTTTATATCCCACCCCGCATTTTTTGATGGAATTTGACCAAAAAAAAGGGAAAGAGCTCATTATTTCGGATTGCCCTTTTACTTTATTCGGCCTTTCCGGTGTGATCGATTTTTATAACAAAAAAAATTGTCATTTTATTTACGGCAAGGTCGACTATACTAACAATATGGAAATGCTTCATATGATCCTGCCGGAAGAAGGACTTTTGAGAAATCTTTATAAACTGCTTTTATATCTCTATCAGGATGGAGAAAAAAGATACAGAGAAATCGATATTATTCGAAAATATTTTATGATATACCGTAGTTTTATGACTTTGACACAGTTAAAGGCCGGACTGATCATTTTAAAAGAACTGGGACTGATCGATTATCAGATCACGGGAGGCATCGTTCTTTTAAAACTCTCCCGAGAAACCGGTAAGGTTGATTTAAGAGAATCTGATTTGTTTTTAAAATGCGAGAAAGTTTTTATCTCGTCAAAAAATAATTATTGTAAATTATTAAGTAACCTATTAGAATGAAAATAAAACACACAGCTGAGATCAATAGAGAGCTATCTGCTTTCGAGGATGAATAACGAAAGAAAGGAGGAATTGCGCATGTTGACGGAAAATGAGCAAAAATTGATTGAAAATTTAGAAAACAAGCTGGATGGCTATATGCACTATCCTTATAAGGACATGCTGGAAAAAGCCTTTGAAGTGGCGGATCACGCTCATCAAGGTCAGCAGCGTTATGACAATTCCCCTTATATCACGCATCCTATCGCTGTAGCGGAGATCCTGGCGGAATTGCAGTTGGATCTGGTGACGGTTGTGGCAGGGCTTCTTCATGATGTGGTGGAAGATACGGAAGTAACGATCGAAGACATCGAAAGAGATTTCGGAGAAGAAGTAGCGGAACTGGTGGATGGGATCACCAAGTTGAGCAAATTGAATTTCTATTCCAAAGAAGATCAGCAGGCGGAAAACTTAAGAAAAATGTTTTTGGCTATGGCAAAAGATATTCGCGTTATTTTGATCAAATTGGCGGATCGACTCCACAATATGCGGACACTGGACCATATGAACGAAAGAAAACAAATCGAAAAGGCTTATGAAACCTTGGAAATATATGCTCCTTTGGCCCATCGATTAGGGATCAACCGCATCAAATGGGAACTGGAAGACTTATCTTTCCGCTATCTAAAACCGGAAGAGTTTTATGATCTGGTCCGCAAGGTCAATCAAAAACGGCAGGCAAGAGAAAGTTTTATCGAAAATGTGATCAAAGAGATTCGAGAAAAACTGAATGAAGTCAATATCAAAGCGGATATCATCGGAAGACCGAAACATTTATACAGTATCTATAACAAAATGCAGCGGGATAAAAAATCTTTTGATGAGATCTATGATCTTATGGCGATCCGCATCATTGTGGACAGTGTCAAAGATTGCTACGGCGCTTTGGGCGTGATCCACAGCGTATGGAGACCGATCCCGGGCCGATTCAAAGATTATATCGCGATGCAAAAACCGAATATGTATCAGTCTCTGCATACCACGGTAATCGGAGACAAGGGGATTCCCTTTGAAATACAGATCCGCACCTATGAAATGAACAAAGTAGCGGAATACGGGATCGCTGCGCATTGGAAATACAAACAGCAGCAGCATACGCAAAGTGAAGTCAAAACGGAAAAAGAAATGGAAGAAAAACTGGCGTGGTTAAGAGAGATGCTGGAATGGCAGCGGGAATTAAAGGATTCGAAAGAGTTTGTAAAAACCTTAAAAATGGACCTTTTCGAAGATGAAGTATTTGTTTTCTCGCCAAAAGGAGACGTATATAATCTGCCTGCCGGAGCAACTCCCATTGATTTTGCTTATAAAGTCCATACCCAAGTAGGCCACAGATGCGCCGGCGCAAAAGTAAACGGTAAGATTGTGCCATTGACACAAACACTTCGAAACGGCGATATCGTGCAGGTTATTACCGGCCCGCAGGGAAAAGGGCCCAGCCGAGATTGGCTCAATATCGCACAGACCACCTCTGCTAAAAACAAAATACGGCAGTGGTTTAAGAAAGAGAAAAAAGAAGAAAATATCGAAAACGGTTTGGAAATGCTGGAAACAGAAGCGAAACGCCTGGGTTACCGTTTGGAAGATCTGATCGATGTGGATTATATCGATACGATTTTCAGAAGGCTCAGCGTGACCAATAAAGAAAACTTATATGAAACCGTCGGATACGGCGGTATGACAGCAAATCAAACCATACAAAAACTGATCACGGAATATAAAAAACACTTTAAATCCGCCGAAGAACCCACATTGGAAGAAATGCAATCCAGTATCATCACAAAACCAAAAACGCGGTATTCGGAACACGGTGTGGTCATTGAAGGGGTAGACAACGCGAAGATCAAGCTTGCAAAATGCTGTAATCCAATCAACGGGGATCCGATCATCGGTTATATCACGCGGGGCGGCGGTGTGTCCGTGCATCGAAAAAGCTGTCCGAATATGAAAGATCTGATCATGCAAAAAGAACGGATCATCCATGTGGAATGGGAAGATACCCGAGAAGAAGTTTATCAAGTGGATTTGATCATTACCGCAATAGACAGAGTAGGATTGATCAATGATATCATCATGACATTGAACGACAATCGCGTTATGACGTTGAAATTAGGCGCCAAAAAAACAAAAGACGATATGGCGATCATGAATATTTCCGTACAAGTTACCAATAAAGAAGAAATGGAATTCATTATCGGGAAATTATCCGGTATCCGCAGTGTAGCAGAAGTTTCCAGAACAAATTAAGGATAGGATAGATCAATGAGGGCAGTGATACAAAGAGTAAGTCGATCCGCGGTTGTCGTGGATGGAGTAACAGTGGGAAAAATCGGACGAGGCCTGAATGTTTTATTGGGAGTAGGGCAGGAAGACACCTTGGAAGATGTTTCTTATATGGCGAATAAAATCGTAAATTTACGTATTTTCCCGGATGAGGAAGGAAAAATGAATCGGTCGCTTTTGGAGATCGGGGGAGAGGTTTTGGTGATATCCCAATTCACCCTTTACGGAGACGCCAGAAAGGGCAGGAGACCCAGCTTTATTTTAGCAGGAGATCCGGAAAACGCAAATATACTGTATCAAAAGCTGATCGAAGAGATCAAAACATACGGGGTATCCGTAGGAGAAGGTATTTTTCAGACAGATATGAAAGTATCTATCGAGAACGACGGGCCCGTAACGATTTTATTGGATAGTAAAAAAGCATTTTAACAGATATAGGAGAAATGATATGATCATTAAGCAATATGAATTGGGCCCGTTGGCGGCAAATTGTTATTTGGTGATTTGTGAAGAAACAAAAGAAGCGATTCTGATCGATCCGGGCTATCCAGATCGTCGATTGGAACAGGATATCCAAAATCTGGGCGCTCATGTAAAATATATCATCAATACTCATGGACACATCGACCATATCGGCGGAAATTATGAAATGGCGGAATTGACGCATGCCCCTGTTTTGATCCACGAAAAAGATCAAGACATGCTTTTGCAGGTCAATCCGAATCAATGGTTTTTAAATGATTCCTATCAGGTCAAAGAAGCCGATCGATTGGTGGAAGATGGAGAGATTTTAGAGTTCGGTAATAAAAAAGCGACTGTTTTATATACACCGGGGCACAGTTTGGGCGGGATCTGTATTTTGATCGATGACGCTGTTTTTACGGGAGATACTCTGTTTCAGGGTTCTATCGGACGTACGGATCTGGAAGGCGGAGATTTTGATACCTTGATCCATTCCATTCAAACCAAATTGATGACTTTGGAAGATAACGTCATCGTTTATCCGGGACACGGTTCCAAAAGCGCTATCGGTTTTGAAAGGAAATTCAATCCTTTTTTGCGATAATACCCATGATTTGAGAATATTTTGACGCTATATATCCTTTCCCGAAAGCCATACTATATGGCAGGGAGGGATAAACGTGTCGATAGAAGATAGAATGAAAGAAGAATTATTGGAGCGGCCTTATTTATCGCAAACGGCTTCCGGAGCGTTTGATCTTTTGGAAGACGATTATGAAGAAAGACGTATCGCAAAAGAGATGGATATGCCCGTAGAAGAATTCAGATACCAGATTAGAAAAGCAAAAGAAAGAAGAAGGTAACTAAAATGCACGTGTATTGTGACGGCATCTCTTATCAGGAAATATTTGAACTGATTCGGTTGTTTTTTCCGCAGGATACCATGGAACAATGTTATGACAAAGCTTTGGTGGATCATCAAAGCTTTCTTTGTGTGGAATACGAAGAAAAGACGAAAATGCTTACCATGGAACTGAATGGAGAAAAAGAAACCGTCAAACCGGAAGAGCATCCGGATATTGCTTTCAAAAATCAAGTCAAAAAACAGATCTATCGATTTTTACATAATAAGACCGGCATTTCATTGCCTTGGGGTATTTTAACGGGAGTCAGGCCAGTAAAGATCGTGACCGATTATTTATTAAAGGGGAAAACCGTGGAAGAAATGGATCGGTTATTGACGGAAGAATACCTGATCGAAAAGAAAAAGGCTCTTTTGGCGCTTTATATCGGGCAGAAAGAATTGGCTTTTTTGACAAAAGAGCATTTGGATAAAATCAGTTTATATATCGGGATCCCGTTTTGTCCTTCTGTTTGTTCTTATTGCTCGTTTGGCTCTATTCCTTTACAGGGAAAAGAAGAGCTGCTGAAAGCCTATTTCATAAAACTATTGGAAGAAATAAAGATCGTAGGAAGCTTTTTTCAAAAACTGGGAAAACAAGTGGATACGATCTATGTGGGAGGGGGCACGCCTTCCGTATTGTCATCGGAACAAATCGAAAAGATGTTTCAGTATCTGGACAGTTATTTTTTGACAGAAAACGTATCGGAGATCACTTTTGAAGGCGGCAGGCCCGAGACTCTTGATAAGGATAAACTCATGACCCTCTCTTCGGTAGGTGTCAATCGGCTCAGCATCAATCCGCAGACCATGAACAACAAAACATTAAAAAGGGTGGGACGATTCCATACAGCGGAAGAGATCGAAAACGCTTACATCGCCGCCCGCAACATCGGCTTTGAAGCCATCAATATGGACTTGATCCTGGGCCTTCCGGGAGAAACTTTAAAAGACATCAAAAATACCTTAAAAAGGCTGGAAAAATTGGATCCTGAGAACATTACGATCCATACTTTGGCATTAAAAAGAGGGGCTAAAATCAGTGAATTTTATACCGACAGCCAGGTGATCGATTCTATGATGGATTATGCCATCAAAAAGAATATGGAAAACGGCAGTATGCCTTATTATTTGTATCGGCAAAAAAATATGACGGGAAATTTGGAAAATATCGGCTTTACCAAACCGGGAAAAGAAGGTGTCTACAACATCGAGATCATGGAAGAAAAACAAACCATCATCGCTTTGGGCTCCGGCGGTATTTCAAAGATCGTTTTTCCCGACACAGGCAGGATCGAAAGAGTTGCCAATTATAAAGATGTTTACTTGTACACCAATCAATTCGATAAGCTGATGGAGAAGAAATTATCTGCTTTCAATGCATTTTATGCAGAATAAAAAGTTTTTGTAATATTTTTGTTTCAAAAGTTGACTTTAAAAAAAATGTCCTATATAATAAGCACAATGACAAATTTTATAAAGAAAACGACGTTGAAGGAAAGAGTATGGCTTATTCCTATTTCAGAGAGAAGAAACATATCGCTGCAAGTTTCTTTATAGTTCGGTAAGCTTGAAAGACATTCCGGAGTCAAAAGGCTGAAATCACGGAGAGTAAGTTTTTTCGGTATTACCGTTATCCAATGAGAGTATAATAGAGGGTGGCACCACGGAGAAGTATTTTCCGTCCCTGTTTACAAAATGAGTAAACCGGGACGTTTTTTTATGCATTTTTTTAGTAAAAGAAAAACGAAGATAAAAGATAGAATATTGCAGTAAGGAGGAAAAATCATGCAAATCAAAGCACCCAGAGGAACACAAGATGTTTTGCCAAAGGATTCTTATAAATGGCATTTACTGGAAAAAAGGATTCGAGAATTGTGTGATTTATATCAATTTCGTGAAATTCGGACCCCTGCTTTTGAACATACAGACCTTTTTATTCGCGGGGTAGGGGAAACAACGGATATTGTGGAAAAAGAGATGTACACTTTTCTTGATAAAGGAAACCGAAGCATCACTTTAAAACCGGAAGGTACCGCTTCCGCCGTCCGTTCTTTGATCGAACACAAACTTTATGCCGATCCTATGCCTTTAAAGATGTATTATTTATCCACACCGGTATTTCGCTATGAAAAACCGCAGGCCGGCCGACTTAGAGAACATCACCAATTTGGCGTGGAATGTTTTGGCAGTATCGTGCCGAATTTGGATGCGGAAATCATTTCTATCGCCATGACACTGTTTCAGCAATTGGGTTTAAAGAATCTGTCTTTAAACATCAATTCCATCGGTTGTCCTACCTGCAGGCCGGTGTATCGGCAAAAATTAAAAGAATATTTTGAAACGCACAAAGAAGACCTATGCGAAACCTGCTTGTCCAGGCTGGAAAGAAATCCGATCCGTATTTTGGACTGCAAAAATGAAAGCTGCCGCGAAGTCGTAAAAAACGCGCCGAGAACGATCGATTATCTGTGTGAAGACTGCAGCGACCATTTCCACAGTCTGCAAGAATATCTTACGATCTTGGGATATGATTTTGTAGTGAATCCCGGACTGGTCAGAGGGCTGGATTATTATACCAAAACCGTTTTTGAGATCATTTCTACGGATCTGGGAGCGCAAAGCACCGTTTGCGGCGGCGGAAGGTATGATAAATTGGTGGAAGAATGCGGCGGTCCTGATCTGGCGGGGATCGGTTTCGGTATGGGGATCGAACGGCTTTTGATGATCTTGGAAAAACAAGGTCTTCTGCCGGAAGAACCTTATAAAAACAAAGTCTATATCGCCTCTATGGATGAAGCATCGAAAAAAGAAGGATTTCGCCTCCTTGCGCTGCTTCGAAAAAACGGGATCTCCGCCGAAGGAGATTTGATGAGCAGAAGTTTTAAAGCACAAATGAAATACGCTGACAAAATCAATTTCACGCATACCGTTATCATTGGGGAAGAAGAAGTAAAAACAAAGAAATTCACATTAAAAAACATGGAACTGGGTACACAGGAATCTTTAACGGAAGAAGAATTGATCAACACATTAAAATAAATGGGAAGAGGATTATTTGAATAATTTTATTGATAAAAGGAAGTAAGAAAATGGCTGAAATTTGGAAAAGAACACATTACTGTGGAGAACTCCGCAAAGAACATCATGGAACAGACGTAATTTTAACCGGTTGGGTACAAAAACGAAGAGACCTGGGCGGCGTTATTTTTATCGATCTTCGGGATAGGACCGGTATCGCGCAGATCGTGATCAATCCTGACAAGGGAGAAACATTCCATTTGGCAGAACGCTTGAGAAGCGAATATGTATTATCTATCAAAGGCAGAGTCAGAAACCGTCCGGAAGACGGGATTAACGAAAACATAGAAACCGGGGAAGTTGAAGTAGAAGTATTTGAAATGAATCTCTACAATGAATCTTTGACACCGCCTTTTGCATTGGATGAATATGCTGTCGTAGATGAAAGCATTCGCCTAAAATATCGGTATTTGGATTTACGGCGGAAAGAAGTGCAGAAAAATTTCTTTTTGCGCCATCAGGTAGCCAAAACCATCAGAAATTTTTTGGATGAAGAAAAATTTATTGAGATCGAAACGCCTATGCTGATCGGTTCCACACCGGAAGGCGCCAGAGATTTCTTGGTGCCGAGCAGGGTAAACCCGGGTAAATTCTATGCTTTACCGCAGTCTCCGCAAATGTATAAACAGCTGTTGATGGTTTCGGGGTTTGAACGGTATTATCAAATCGTAAAATGTTTTCGGGACGAAGATCTAAGAGCGGACCGTCAGCCTGAATTTACACAGCTTGATATGGAACTCTCTTTTGTGGATATGGAAGACATTCTGTCTTTGAATGAAAGACTCATGCATAAAATCTTTCAAGATGTCTTAAATATCGATATACCGATCCCTCTAAAACGGCTCAGCTACGAAGAAGCAATGGAATCATACGGAAGCGATAAACCGGATACACGATTTGGTCTGCTTCTTCATACCATAAATCATGTCGTCAAAGACTGCGGATTTAAAATATTTGCTGACGCAGTGGCAAAAGGCAATGTGGTCAAAGCCATCAACTGCAAAGGAATGGCAAGCATGCCGCGCCGCGATATCGATAAACTGGATGAAATGGCAAAAGCATCCGGCGCAAAAGGGATGGCTTATATCGTATTAAAAGACGGAGAAGTCAGATCTCCTATCTTGAAATTCTTATCCGAAGAAGTCTTAGACGCCATCTTAAAAGAAATGGAAGCCGAACAAGGCGACTTGATCATTTTTGTTGCGGATACCTTTACCGTTGCCAATACCGTCTTAAATCGGTTAAGACTTTTCTTGGGTGAAAAATATGAATTGATCGATGAATCCAAATTAAACTTCTTATGGGTAACGGATTTCCCTATGTTTGAATATGACGAAGAAAACAAGCGCTATAAAGCGATGCACCATCCGTTCACCATGCCGGTAGAAGAAGATATCCCATATTTGGAATCCGATCCCCAAAGAGTCAAAGCAAAAGCGTATGACATGGTCTTAAACGGCACGGAATTAGGTGGCGGAAGCTTAAGGATCTATAATGCCGATTTGCAGGCAAAAATGTTTAAAGCTTTGGGATTTACCGACGAAGAAGCAAGAAGTCAATTCGGATTTTTGATGGACGCTTTTCAATACGGAACACCGCCTCACGGCGGGATCGCATACGGCTTGGACCGTTTGGTCATGCTCATGTCCGGCAGTAAGACGATCCGGGAATGTATTGCTTTTCCGAAAACACAAAGAGCCACAGATCTTATGTCCGGCGCACCGGATTACGTAACAGACAAACAGCTGGAAGAATTAAGTATCCGCACGATGAAATTGGATTAGTTTTATAATGGAATCGACCTGAATTTGCCCGTTTCTATCTTAAAAATAGGAACGGGCTTTATCTTGATAAAACCTTTTTTTTGTGATATATTTGAGTTACCAATAAAAGAAAATGATATACATGACTAAATATTTTTTCTTTGGAGAAAATAAATTTGCCCTGCAAAGTTGGTGAGGATGCGGTAGAAAGAACCAACACTTTGATTTAGGGAGTTTGTCTCTTAGAGCGGAATACATGCCTGCATGACAGGACTTACGAAGCTGTAAGGCAACACCCACCTGCGTAGGCAGGGTTCTTCTTTCCCTCTTCCACGGCCAAGTGGGGATTATTTTTGTATAGAGGTTTTTATCGATACCAGTAAGGAAGCGTGAAATATCCATGGAAAAAAACGGTGTTGTGATCGAAAAAAACAAAGAAAAAGCAACGGTTCGATTTTTACGGCACGAAGCTTGTTCCCGCTGCGGCGGCTGCATGACGGCTTATACCAAAAAAGATATCGAAGTGATCGCCAAAAATAAAATCAACGCTGAAATAGGGGATTATGTCGAAGTCACATTGGAAGAAGAAAGTTTTTTAAATGTTTCTTTTATACCCTATATGATTCCGTTCATTGCCTTGGTGCTCGGTTTCGCGATCGGTTATTTTTTACATTGGGCGCAAATCGCATACGTCTTTTTGGGCTTGACGCTCATGGCGGTATCCTTTGTCATGATCTATTTTTACAATCAAAAATTGATCCGCGCGGATAACAATCAATATATCCCCGTTATCATCGGTTACGCAAAAGGACTTGATGAGCAAGAGTGACAAAAACAACCAAACCACGTTTAAAACGTGGTTTTTTTATGGTTTTATAAAGGCCCTGTTTTAGCAAAACAGAATTGTATTTTCTCTCAGCAAAGAATAAGATATAATAAAAGAGAAAGAAGGAGGGGACAAAATGGACTTATTCCAATATCAGGAAGATATCTTAAAAGAAAAAGAAGCTCCCTTAGCCTATAGAATGGCGCCCAAAACACTGGATGAATTTTTTGGGCAGGAACATATCATAGGAAGAGGCAAACTTCTTCGCCGCGCTATTGAAGCGGACAAAATGGGTTCTTTAATTTTTTACGGTCCTCCCGGCACGGGAAAAACCGCTTTGGCACGCATTATTTCCCAAACCACAAAATCCTATTTTGAAAAACTGAATGCGGTTACTTCCGGTGTGGCGGATTTAAGAGAAGTGATCAAAAACGCCAAAGAACGATTGGGGATGTACGGAACCAAGACGATTTTATTCATAGATGAAATACATCGTTTCAATAAAAGCCAGCAAGACGCTATTTTGCCCTATGTGGAAGACGGAACGGTCACATTGATCGGCGCTACGACGGAAAATCCTTTTTTTGAAGTGAATTCCGCATTGATCTCTCGTTCCCGTATTTTTGAATTCAAGCCTTTGACGATAGAAGATCTGCGCAACATCATCAAAAGAGCGCTGACAGATAAAGAAAACGGATTAAAGATATATTCTCCCGTTATGGATGAGGTCACGATGAATTATTTGGCGGATCTATCCGGCGGAGATGCAAGAAATCTGTTAAATGCGCTGGAATTGGCCGTTATGACGACGCCTCCCGATGAATTCGGAAGACGGATCATCAATATCGATACTGTGGAAGAATCCATTCAAAAAAGGACCATTAAATATGACAAAAAGGGAGATACTCACTACGATGTCATCTCCGCTTTTATCAAAAGTATGCGCGGTTCCGATCCGGATGCCGCTGTCTATTGGCTGGGACGAATGATCTACGGGGGAGAAGACCCTAAGTTTATTGCCAGAAGGATCGTGATATGTGCTGCGGAAGATGTGGGATTAGCCGATCCCATGGCTTTGGTAGTTGCCAATTCCGCTGCGCAGGCAGTGCAGTTTATCGGTATGCCGGAAGGCAGGATCATCTTATCGGAAGCGGCAATCTATGTTGCTTCGGCAGAAAAAAGCAACGCGTCCTATATGGCGATCAACAAAGCAATGAGTTATATCGAAAGCAATCCTTTGGGAGAAGTTCCCATTCATTTAAAAGACGCTTCTTATAAAGGAAGCAGTAAATTGGGCAGAGGGATCGGTTATCAATATCCGCACGATTATCCCAACGCTTATGTGGATCAACAGTATCTGCCTGATGTTCTATATGAAGTCAATCAAAGATTTTATGAACCGAAAGTCTACGGAAAAGAAAAAGAAATCCAAAACAGATTAAGACGTCTGAGACCGTCTGATGAAAGGGAAAGGACAGAAAGAGATACCTCTTTTGAAGGAAATAGTTCTACAAAAAAAGAACACGCGGACTGAAATAAACGTTATGTTTAATAAATAAAAAGGAGAGATCACGATGTCGGTATTGGAAACGATTCAAAAAAGATCCAGCGTAAGAAATTATGCAGACACGCCCATTGACGAAGCCGTATTGGAAAGGGTATTGGAAGCGGGGCGTTTGGCTCCCACTGCCAGCAACCAACAGCAAAACAAAGTGGTAGTAGTAAAAGATCAAACTCTGCGGGAACAGCTTGCAGAAGCCTGCTGCGGACAAAGTTTTGTAGCAAAAGCACCGGTAGTATTGGTCGTGTGCGTCACAAATGAAGTGAATATGCCATGCGGTCAGCCGGCACGCACGGTAGACGCTTCGATCGCGCTTTCTTTTATGGTGCTGGAAGCAACGGAAGAAGGATTGGGGACCTGCTGGCTTGGAGCTTTTAACGGGGATCAAGTAAAAGAAGTACTGAATATTCCCGCAGAATATACTGTAATTGCCGTTACGCCTTTGGGGTATCCGGCCAGAGAAACAAAAATCAGAGAGAAAAAACCGATGGAAGAATTTGTAATAAAAGAAAAATGGCTGAAATAAATTTTATCCAAAAATATTTATGAACATACTTTTTCAAAAGCGAAACGGGAGTATTCCGATTTCGCTTTTTCTTTCAAATATCAAATAAAAGTTTTGAAAAGGCTCTTGACCTGCCAATGGGTAAAGTTTATAATAAAAATGCAACTGAATATTGTATAAATTACGGTACAGAAATAAAACCAGATCTGTATAATAGGGAAGCTGGTGCAAATCCAGCACGGACCCGCCACTGTAAAAGGGAGTTTATTTCAAAATACCACTGTTAAGTCTTAGATTTGATGGGAAGGGGAAATAAACGTTGAACTGAAGTCAGGAGACCTGCCGTAATTTGACGCTGAAGAGTCACGAGGAATGAGGAGGTGTTGTTTTGTTTCTAGGCATGTGGTTGCGATGCCTAAAACAGGAAGCCTTTCAGTATTCTGAAAAGGTTTTTTTATTTTGACAGCAAGTTTAGTAGTATGGAAAACTGTTTCAAACAGCTATTGAGTCAGTATGACACAATCTTTTTTACTTAAAATTCACACCCGAAACTTTAAGTAAAAGCATTTTATGTAATTTAATACTTTTTTAACCCAAGTTTATTTTATTAGGAATTTCGGCAGTCTATTCCTAAACAATCATGCATTAGAGTGTATTTTTAAGCAAATATATTTCGATATATTTGCTTTTTTTATTGTTTTCTTTTCGATATAATAAACACATGATTTGAAATTTTGAAAAGGAGTTCACCATGAAACAGAATATCATCCTGATCTTTATTCTCCTCTTTTTGATTTGGAACTTGATTACGCTTCTTCTCATGAGAGTGGATAAGAACAAAGCAAAAAAACACAAGGAAAGAGTCCCTGAAAAAACGCTTTTTCTATGCTCTTTTCTATTGGGCGGAGCAGGGACTTTACTGGGTATGATCTTATACCGTCATAAAACCAAGCACTGGTCGTTTTTGATTTTGGTTCCACTATCCATCGTGATCAATGTTTTGGAAATCTTTCTTTTGTATCGATATTTACTTCCTTGGTTCCTAAGATGATCACCGCATTTTTAACAGTTACCGGCAAGAATGAAATGATCTATTTCGTTCTTGCTGTTTTTTATTTACATGATTTCTCAAAAATCAACCATACTAAAAGCAATAAGAAAGATCAGATAAGGTGATGAATCAATGGGAAAAAAACAAGAAACCCAGAAGGAAACGCTCTTTTCTAAACAGGAGAGAAATAAAGAAATTTCTTTGGATGTAAAAACCCTGCCCGTCACAAGGAGCTCTTTTGATCAGCTTTTGGGGTATAGTTATGATATTAAATTTCGTGATATCACCATATACGGTAAACCTGAACTAAAAGCGACCGTCATCTATGTGGATGGACTGGCAAGTCAGTCATCCATCAGTGATTTTGTTCTAAAGCCGCTTAATACAAACAGTAAATTTTTAAAATGTTTGAACAATCATGATGTGATGGATGTGATACAAAACGGCGCTGTTTATTATTCCGATGTGGAAGAAATCCAAAATGTGGAAGAAGGCATTTTAAAAATCTTATCCGGAAACGCCGTTATCGTGTTCGACGATATCCAAAAAATGATCGGATTTGACGTAAAAGACTTTGATACCAGAGGGATCGAAAGTTCTACGGAAGAAAGCACCTTTCGAAGCGGAAAAGACGCTTTTGTAGAAAAGCTTAAGGCAAACACCTCTACCATACGGCTTAAGATCAAAAGTCATTTTTTGGTTTTTGAAAATTATATCGTAGG
>JAEEYS010000086.1 GCA_016288255.1 Bacillota bacterium | reverse complement strand
GTCGTAAGCGGAAGCATTTGATAGAGGCTTTCTGCCGCGGAGCTGTCATTGAGCTGAAAAACGATCTCATTTGTACCGTCCGAAACCAAAATTCTTTTCTCGTTTTTCTCCTGCTCTTTTTCTCCGTCCGCTCCTTCCTCGTTTTCCGTCAGATCTTCTGTTCCTTCTGTCTTTTCCTGCTTTTTTGTGTCCGACTCTTCTGCTTTTATCTCACCTGTGTCAGGCCGCTTTTCGCAAGCCGCGCAAAACAGCAGTACGATCAATAGAAAAAGACAGAATAGTTTTATTTTTTTACCCATGATACCCCTCCTCTTCGTTCTATTGATCTTTTTCGATGCTGCTACGCGATCTTCCAGATCACCGTAACCGTTTCTTCCACAGTAATGTCATCCGCTTCTATGTCGACATCATAGCTGTTTCCCGGAGCAGCCAAACAATCCGTATCAGCCAGCATCCGCATAGGGCTTTCCTGGACTATGATGTCATGCCAAGAATAATCTATGGTCACGATCTCTTGCAAGGCTACTCCTGCCGCTTTGGTCAAGACTTCCGCTTTTTCTCTTGCGTCTTCCACTGCCTTTTCAAGCACCATATTCTTTACTTTTTTTGTATTTTCTACGGTATGCGCAATGGAAAACTCCACATCAACGGGACAGTTTGCCAGCGCGTATAAGATCTTGCCCAGCAGTTTGTTGTCATTGGGAAAGGTAATAAACAAAGCATGCCGATATTCATAACCGATAAATTTTCTTTTCCATCTGCCGTTTTGATCTGTATATTCTTCGTAAGCTGTATCCACGCTAAATCGCGCTGTTTTTAGCTCTTTTGGATTAAGCCCTGCGCTTTTTACCGCATTCCGCAATATTTTTGTATCTTCCGCCGACTTTTTTACTGTCTGTTCATAGGAAGGATCTACGCTCTTTACGTTCATACTGAGTCTGATCCTGTCCGGGCTGACAGCGATCTCGCCCTTCCCGGTGATCTTGATCGTCCTTTCCATTTTGTACGCCCCCTTCTTTTGATAACAAATTTTTTTACATAGTCTGCAAACCGCGCCCTGTCTGCCCTTATTTTTGCATCAAACCGGCGCCGGCATTCCACGCCTTTCCTATCTTTTCTCCCGTTACATAGTAGCCGCTTTGGAACTGATCAAAGATCAATGCTTTGAGTTTCAAAGGATCGATCTTGCCGTTATCGGACAAAATACTTTCTTCCGCAGCGGTGTTGATGATCTTGCCTACTACCGCGTGCAGATTTTCCGTTTCCGTGATCTCTGCCAGCTCGCATTCCAGCACCAAAGGAAACTCTTCAATGATCGGCGCGTTGACATGCTCGCTTTTGACTGCGGTATACCCGGTGCGTTCAAATTTATCTTCCATTTTGTTACCGCTGGCGATCCCAAAAAAGTCAGCCACATCCATATGATCCTGATCCGCAATGCTGACCGTAAATGCTTTTGTTTCCCGAATATTTTTTGTCGTTTTATGTTCTTCGTCAATAAAAAGCGCGATTTTGTCCATATCACAAATCATACCCCATGCCGCGTTCATGACATTGACTTTTCCTGTTTCATCGTATGCGGCAACCATCAAGACCGGCATCGGATAAACTGCCGGCACTACGCCTAAATTTTTTTTCATTTTTCATCCCTGCTTTCCTCTATATTATTATCATCATTATAGAGCATTTTGAGCTGATTTTCCAAATGAATTTTGGCCTGCCATACATTTTCCTGTCAATTTTTTTAATAACAAAAACTTCTTACTGCCTGCTGTGGTAATAAGAAGTTTTTGTTTTCTCTCGCTTTATTTGATTTTCACTTGAAACAATCCATGTCTGTTGCAATAATAATACAGCCTTCTTGTTCTCCTGATGGGGAATCTTGCCTCCGCGGCTCCTTCCGGATACAATTTTATCATATGGGCCCCATGATCCGATACCGAAACCAAAAAGGAAATAAAATGCTCTTTGCTCATCTCGTGAGAAATCGTAACAGCATATTCGTCTTCCACTTTTTCTATCCGGGCACTGTGCGATTCATCCGGCGATTCCGCTTCCAAGGGCGGCAGTGTGATCCCGCAGCAGCTTATTACAGCTTCTCCTATACTGCTTATGACGTTTCCGCAAATAGGGCAAACATAGAGTTTCATTTTCATCATGTTCCACGCGCGGTTTTTATTTTGTACATCGTTTCCCGACATCAGTTCCATGACCGAGATCCCCAGCGCTTTCGCCAAAGGCTCTACCAAAGTAATATCCGGGTATCCTTTCGCTGTTTCCCATTTGGACACTGTTTTGTCGCTCACATTTAAAATTTCAGCCAGCTCCATCTGTGTCATCTTTTTTTCTTCTCTGCGCTTTTTGATCACAGCACCTATTTCATATTGGTCCATTTTATCATCTCCCTGCAATATCAGGATACCATCTCTACCTTAAAATAGCCATCTACGCAGAGTAGAATCCGACATTTTCCATATCAAAAATAAAATCTTTTTTTAATCAAAATAAAAGATCTCCTCAAAGGTCTTGTCCAGCGCGATACAAAGGACCAATGCCAATTTTGCCGTTGGATTGAACTGTCCTACTTCAATGGAGCTGATGGTATTTCTGGAAACCCCCACCAACGCAGCCAGCTGCGCCTGGGAAAGTCCTTTTTCTGATCGGATCTCTTTTAAGCGATTTCTTAAAATCAATTTATCGTCCATGCTATCACCCTATTTCGCCAGATTATAAATATAGAGCACAAGAAAGAGAATGCCAAATATCGTAAAAAGGACGCCAAAAATCAGCTCGTGGGTCTTTTTCAATTTTTGGTACTTCACAAGAAACAGCACTGCCGCCATTGCAAAATAAACAGTCCACGCAGCCCAGGTAGCGGGACTGCTGTCTTGCCCAAAAATCCTGTTTATCAGTACAATGGCCATACAGACCAGCCCGCCAACAGCGTAAGCCCGTTGTCCGGCCGTTGCCAGCGCTTCTCGGTCTCTTTCGTCTCTGCCTTTGTTTTCCATTCTGCTCTTTTCTAAAATCGCTTCTTTATCCATGATATCGTCTCTCCTTTTGCCAAGTTTACTTGGTATATCTTTATGATACACCTGCCAAGTTTACTTGTCAACACTTTTTTGCCAAGTTTATTTGGCAAAAAAGTGTTGCCGGAGTCGATACCGCCCTTTATCACGATCTTTTCAAACAAAAACGCTTTCCTGATGCGGCAAACCCTTGTTCACCCGCAGAAAAGCGTTTTTCTTCTTTTATTTTTTAGCCAAAATCACGCTTCCATGATGATCCGATACATCTGACAAAATCTCTCAAAGCCTTCTTTTCCCAAAACGTAGATATTGGGCAAATAAGCCAATCTTTTCCTGCTGTATGCGATCCTCTCCAAACCATTGTCAAATGCCGTATGGTTGGTCAATGCCACATCAACACCCATTTCTTTTCCGATCTGAATAAAATGCTCTATGGATCTTTTCTGCACTTTTACGCCCTCTTCATTGTTCCTTGGCGGTGTCGTGCCTCCAAAAAGAGCGGCCATGTGCTTGACTCCCTGATCTGTAACGGGAAAGATATAGCTCAAACATCCGGGCGTATGCCCCGGCGTGTCGATAACGGTGATCTCCTTGTCCCCGCAGACAATGCGGTCTCCTTCTTTCACATAGCAGTCGATCTCAAAATCTTTCCACGTTTCCGGTCTGTCCGGTTTTGTCGGGTGTTCCCGCCAAAAAAGATCATCCGTTTTAGAAAGATAGGTCGTTGCGTGGTGATTCTCTACCAGCCACCTGCCGCATCCCGCATGATCCACATGCCCGTGGGTAATGACGAATTTATTGATCGTATCCGGATCCCAACCCGTTTCCGTGATCGCTCGTATGATCGCCTGATAAGCCTCTTCTTTCGGCCATATCCCATCTATTACCACAAGACCATCGGAGGTTTTCCAGACAAAACAGTTGGTCTCTCTTTGCGCAACGATCAAAAGATCATCAAATATCTGCGCGTAGGTAAACCATGACATATCTTCCATTCTTTTGATGGAATTATAGTCAAAGTCCGGCTTTTCTTTGATCACTGCTATCCCCTCCTTCTTCCTGTTTCCATGTGATTCCTTTTTTATTCGCTAAAAAGCGACGTGGAAAAATAGCGTTCTCCCGTATCGGGAAGAACAGTCACAACGGTTTTTCCTTCCCCTAATTTTTTTGCCAGTTTCAACGCGGCGGCTACATTTGTTCCGCTTGAAATACCGCACATCAGCCCTTCTTCTCTTGCCAGCCGTTTTGCGGTTTCAATGGCTTCGGCATCCGTGGCAACATAAATATCGTTATAGATCGTTCTGTTCAAAATATCCGGTATGATCCCGTCACCGATCCCCATTTGGATATGGGTGCCGATGGTGCCACCTGCTAAGATCGCCGCGTTTTCCGGTTCTACCGCCCAAATGACAATATCCGGGAATTTTTCTTTTAATATCTCGCCGATTCCCGTAATGGTGCCGCCGGTACCGATCCCGCTGCAAAATCCATGTATCGGTCCCCCAACCTGTTCCAGGATTTCCAGCGCCGTATGTTTTTTATGCGCCATGGTATTGTTGGGGTTTTCAAATTGCTGCGGCACGAATACTTTCGGATTTTTTTCTTTCATCCAAAGGGCTGTTTTAAGGCATTCTTCGATACACTTGCCAATATCTCCCGAATCGTGGATCAGTTTTACTTCTGCGCCGTAATGTCTTACCAATTTTCTTCGTTCTTCACTGACGGAATCCGGCATGATGATAATGGTGCGGTATCCTTTTACCGCCCCCACCAAAGCCAGTCCGATCCCTTGATTCCCGCTGGTCGGTTCAACGATAATGGTATCTTTATGGATCAAACCCTCTTTTTCAGCCTGCTCGATCATATTGAATGCTGTTCTTGTTTTGATGGAACCGCCCACATTCAAAGCTTCCATTTTTACCAAAACCTGCGCGCTTCCCGGCTCCGGCATTTTGTTCAGCCGGATCAGCGGTGTTTCGCCTATTGCTTCTAAAATATTGTTGTAAATCATATGTGATCTCCCATTTGCTTTGTACTGCTATATCATAGTCAAATCCTTCCGACACTTGCCGTTCTCAAAAATTTTGACCGATTTTTTCTCTTTTCAATAAACTTTACAGCGATATAGAAAACTTTTTTACTGCACCTTTACTTCTCCCGCGATGACTCGTTTGTAGTCTTCTAGATTTTTCTTTAACAGTTCCGGTGTGTTGAGCTCATAAGGACACTTGCTCATACACTGCTGACAGTTCAAACAGTCTTCGATCTGTTGCATTTTTTCCTGCCATTCTTCTGTCAGCCATGCCTGCGAAGGCGCCCGGCGCAGCATCAATGACATTCTGGCGCAGGAATTGATCTCGATCCCCGCGGGGCAAGGCATGCAATACCCGCAGCCGCGGCAGAAATCTCCTGTCAGTTCTTTCCGTTCTTTTTCTATAAAAGCGCGGATCTCTTCTGTCATTTTCGGTTCTTTTTCCATAAAGGAAAGCCATTCTTCCAGTTCTTCTCTTTTCTGCACGCCCCAAATGGGAAGCACGTTATCAAACTGCGACATAAATGCCATTGCCGCTTGAGAATGGGTAATAAGCCCCCCTGCCAATCCTTTCATCGCGATGAATCCCATATTTTTTTTCGCGCATGCCCGTGTCAGATCCGCTTCTTTTTCCGTAGACAGATAACTGAACGGATACTGTAACGTTTCATAAAGACCGCTTTCAATGATCTCCTGCGCGACAATCAATTTATGCGTTGTGATCCCGATATGCCGAATTTTTCCCTGCCGTTTTGCTTCCAGCATGCATTCATACAGCCCGCTGCCGTCTCCCGGTCGATAACATTCCGGAACGCAATGCAGCTGATATAGATCGATATAATCCGTCCGAAGGTTCTGTAAAGAGGTTTCCAAATGTTCCCAAAACTCTTTTGGCGTCTTTGCCGCTGTCTTGGAAGCGATATACACTTTTTCACGCATTCCAAAAAAAGCTTCGCCTACCTTTACCTCGCTGTCCGTATAAGCCCTGGCGGTATCGAAAAACCGCATCCCGCCTTCATAAGCCCGACGCAGCAGCGCCACAGCGTCTTCTTGAGAAATCCTCTGGATGGGCAATGCCCCAAACGCATTTTGCAAAACTGTGATCCCTGTGCTTCCCAATGTGATCTCTCTCATCAATATCACTCCCTTTTTGATACGGAATAGATCTATTTTACTCTGCTTTCCTTCTTTATATCATATCACAGTAGACTGCATTCGTGTAAGAAATTATAAGAAAATGATATATGTCATTGTTTATCATATGAAATTTACGAAAAAACATGTTTAAAAGCATACTCTGCCTCCTAAAATAAGACCAAAAAAAAATCTCCCTTTGGCAGAAATGAACGCAGAGGGAGGATATAAAATTTTTATGTTCCTTTTTTTCTGTTTGACCGTTTCTTCGGGCGTATCTTCCGGTACAGATTCTCGTCCTTCATCGCTTGCTTTCAAGCGTCACGCAGCGTAAAGAAGAATACTCTTATTGAAGAACTTTCAGCCATTTTAAACCTTCTTTATCCTGATAGACTTCTTGTCTTTTTCTTTTTTGACTAATTTTTTGTTTCCACTCTTTTAAACTGTGTTTCGTATAATTCGGTATATACGCCGCCTGCCGCCACCAGTTCCTGATGCTGTCCGTGTTCTACGATCTGCCCGTCTTTTAATACAAAGATCTCATCTGCGGCAAGGATCGTAGAAAGCCTGTGCGCGATCAAAATACTGGTCCTTTCTTTGATAATGGGATCAATGGCTTCTTGTATCTTGCTCTCGGAAATGGAATCAAGAGCGGAAGTCGCTTCATCAAAAATCAGCAGTTTCGGATCTTTCAGGAGCACTCTCGCAATGGAGATCCTTTGCTTTTCCCCGCCGGAAAGCTTTAAGCCCCGATTCCCTACCATGGTATCCAGCCCTTTTTCCTGGTTCTGTATAAAATCATAGATATTGGCTTTTTTACAGGCTTCTATGAGTTCCTCCTCTGTAGCGTCCGCATTGGCGTAACGAAGATTGTCACGGATCGTTCCGTTAAAAAGGTAGGTTTCCTGAGAAACGACCCCCACATTTTTACGGAGAAAATCAAGATCCAATCTCCGCACATCTATGTCATCAAACCGGACTACGCCGCTTTTTACATCATATAATCTGGGGATCAGATTGATGATGGTGCTTTTTCCGGACCCCGACGGTCCTACGATCGCCATGCTCCGCCCGCTTTCCAGTTTAAAGCTGATATTTTTCAGGATCTGTCTATCTTCATCATAAGAAAAATTAACATGAGAAAACTCCACTTGGCCTGTCACCTTAGACGGAAAAACAGGATGTTTGGGGTTGGCGATCTCAACAGGCATATCAAAATATTCAAATACACGGCTAAACAGTGCCATAGACCGCATCCAGTCCACTTGGATATTCAAAAGGCTGTTTACCGGCATATAGGTTTTCCCAAGAAGCGCCACCAAGACCGTAATATCCCCCACCGTCAAAGAACTGTCATATTTCATGATAACAATGCCGCCCGCAAGATAAAGAAGCATCGGCCCTATATTAGTCACGGTGCTCAGTATCATAAAAAACCAGCGGCCTGCCATTCTTTCTTTGATATTGAGCTGGATCATTTTATTGTTTACTTTTTCATACCGTTCATATTCCTGCTGTTCTTTGCCAAACAGCTTGACCAAAAGCTGACCGCTTACCGACAGCGTTTCATTGAGGATCCCGTTGACTTCATCATTGCATTCCTGTGATTCCCGCGTCAAAGTCCATCTTGTTTTTCCCGCTTTACGCGTGGGGAGCACAAAAAGCGGGATCACCGCTATCCCCAACAGCGCCAGCATCCAGTTTTTCTGAAACATGGCGGCAAGAGCAAAAATCAATGTGATGGAATTGGAAAGAATGCTTTTGAACGTGTTCGTGATGACCGATTCCACTCCATCGATGTCACTGGTCATTCTGGTAATGATATCCCCTTGGTTGTTTGTGGTAAAAAACCGCTGTGACATGCTTTGCAGATGGCGAAACATGTGGTTTCTCATATCATAGGTAATGTGCTGCGCAATCCAGGTATTGATATAGCTTTCCACCACGCCTATCAAATTGGCGGCAAGTGTCACGGCAAAAGATGCCACGATAAAGAAGATCAAAAGGCGCATATTCCTTCCGATCAAGCCTTCGTCAATGATCTTACCGGTCAGTATTGACGGCATCAAATTAAAAATAGAAGACGCGGCAATACAGACCAGTACCAAAATAAACTGCTTCCAATAAGGTGTTAAATACGAAAAAACTCGTTTGAGGAGCTTCGACGTGATCTTTGGCTGCGCTGCTTTCTCCTCTTCTGTCATGTAGTGTCCTCCCGGACCTCCTAATCGTCCTCCCGGCGGCATAAAAGACCTCCTATGCTATAAAATAAGTCACTGAATGATGCGTTTGTTCCCTTCACCACTTTTTGTTTTCTGTTCTCTGCTCAGAGATCAATCCCGTAAAAATTGTTTTCGGATCCACGCAACCTCCAAGGTATCGTATACATACTGGTTTGGGTTGCCTGTTTTAAAATATTCCGCATTGTCTCCGCCCAGCATCTTGACCGCGAACGCGGCGACCGCTCTGGAACGGGACTCTCCGCCATAGCAGTGCACCAGCAGAGTCTCTGCGTTTTGATTCGCCAAAATGAACTCTATGATCGCCTCTGCCTGCTTGTCAGAAAACAATACCGCGCCTTCCACTTCTTTTATGATATCATCAAAATACAGTGTCAGCACATCTTTACAATATTTGCTTTTTTGAAAGGTAAATCCAAACCCGCCTGTATGGGTGTCTTGGATCGAAATGACAGCATACGTATCGGACCGCTCTACCAGATCCTCCATGCCAAACGGATAATAATGCGCCATGACATAGTCAAACGCGTCATATACCGATCTTAACATCACTCTTTTGATACCGATCCCCCCTTTATATCCTGCTATCATGACCTTGCCTGTCATTTTTCTTGAAACAGCCTATCTTTCTTATAAAGTAGAAAATAATATTCCCTTATCGCGCCAACACATAACTCTTCTAAACCGATACTTCGGGACATCCTATCAATGCCCTTTGTGCTTTTCTTTTCGTTTTTGCTGTTTCAAGTCAAACCGACGCTGTTTTTCTGCTTCTTTTTCCTCTTTGCTGATCTGTCTGCGCTCTGTTTTCATTTCTTCCCGCTGCATAGCAAGCGCCTGCTGAGACTTTGTCCCGATCCCCAAACTTTTTAATTGCTCTTTTGCATCACGCTGCCTTCGTTTGGGATTATCCGCAGTCTGTTTTGTCTTTGCTTCCACAGTCGGACTGAACTTGAGATCTCCGTAGTGTCTGAGAATAAAATCCAAAACCTCTTGCTCTTTCGGTTCGGCGCCAAAAGTGACCTTGCACACGGACAATTTTCCATCCGATACTCGTTCAAAAACACCTACCCAAAAGGGTTCCTCAAAAAACACTGTCAGTTTTCCGCTTATCTTATCCACAACGATCCCTCCTTATAATGTGTTCTAAACAAAGAAGGGACAACCCGGAGGGGCAGGTTACTTACCCTGTCGCAAAGGACAGGACGGCCGGGCTACCTACCGGCTCTGGCACATTTTTCAAAATGCGCGTTGCGTTTTTATCTTTGTTTTTTTATGCTCTATAAGAAACACAAAATGTGTAACATAAAACATCTTTTTTATTTTTGGATCAGTTTCAAAAATTTCTTTTCGTTCATTTGTTCATTCGTGATATATTCTCCGTCGAAAAACAGCGCGTATGTGGTAATGGGAGTAGGCGCATTTTGCGCTTCCTCTTTCTTTTGCAGATGGATCGCGCGAAACGGTATCGACTGCTCTTTCGCGAACCGTTCCAGAATCGGAACATATTTTGCGTTGAACGGACATTGGCTGGTATAATATAGCACATATCCCTTTTCATCGATATGCGGGTGCTTTGCGCATTCTTTCAGCCGCGGGATCTCGGTATCCTTCTGAAAGGGCAGATACCAAAGCTGGATCCCATTATCCGCTTCGTCACAAACCGCAAAGCCTTTGTGCTTCAAAAATTTCGGGTCGGCCAAAAAAGGCTTTTTCTTAGCGGAAGATAGAATACATAGCCCTTTCTTTCCTTTGCTTTTGCTGTCTTTTACACAAAGATCAAGCAGATCACTGGAATACCCATGTCCTTTCAAAGAACCGGACACCCATAAGCAGTCAATATACATATAGCCGTCCGCGATCAGCGGATTCCACGCGTTCTCGGCAGGAATATACTCAATAAAACATTTTCCCCGCTCTACACTCTTTAAAAATACCAAGCCCTCATTGAATCGCTCCGACAGCCAGGCTTTTTTGGATGATACCTGAACGTCTTTATTGTTGGAAATGGCGCAGCAAATGTGTTCCTCTTCCAAATTCTCTTTTGTTACTCTGATATATTCCATAAAGCATCCCCCCGCTTTCGATTTGCTGTTTTGAACTCTTTCCGGCTTTTTTCTCTGTTTTGGGGCATATATCCCTTTCTGCCGCCTTGTTCTGATCCTTTTTTCCTATCTTGTACCTTTTATATTCTCATAAATCGCGCTATTTGTTAATACTTTTTCGTACCCTCTCCAAAATATTCTGTTTGTTTCTTTGCCAAAAAAGTCCCTGTTTTTCTCTCTGTCCAATATCCAATCGTTTTATGCCTGCGCGGCACTATACATTATCCGGCTTGCAACAGATCGCAGGTCATCGCGGAACAGCGGCTTTGCAGAGAGACAAAATGAGAAAACAGGTCTTTGATTTTCATGAGATCAAGCTGTCCAAACGGGATACGGTAATAGGAAAGCAAACGATCATAATCCATATGATGATCTATCTTTTTTGCCCGTAGGACGTTATCATACCGTCTTTTTAGGTATTCCTCCCTGTTCTTTTTTTCGGCATAATAGCCCGCCTCACGATTTTCCTTAAATTCCACCAATCTCACAAATTCCTCGTAGGTATAAGGGTCGCCAAAGGTATGAAAAATCGCAAGCTCTTTTTCTGTGATACAACCATAGTTTACATAGATATTTTGCAGCGTCAGATCCACAATGATCGGGTTCTCGGAACAGCTCTCAAAAAATTTAAGATTCTCCTGCGTGTTTTCAAAGGTTTCCGGCGAAACGGCATAAACGACCTTTTGTGTATGAAAAGCGCGGCTGCGATACTCTTCCACGGTCCCGCAATCATGAAAAACAGAGGCTATGGCAATCGCTTCATAAAAAAGGTCCTTATCGCTCCAGTTTCGATAATATCCTATATCAGCAATTTGTCCGTTGACATAAACAGAGATCGTCGGTCTGTATGACATACAAAATCCCCCCTATTTTGGATGAACTATTTCTTCTCTTTCTTGTTTTGATCACGTTTATCGCGCTCTTTTCGGTCGTCCTGGAGATCCTCTTTTCTCCGTAATGGTTTCCTTGGCTCGCTGCCACACGGGGTGGGTCACGGCAAGCATCCCGATTTCGGTAACCGGAAACCATATGCCCGATAGGCGCGGATTCTATTTTCAAAGAACATTTCGGCAAAAGAAAAAAGAGCCGATATAAACGCAAATAGGTATAGTTATCCCTTGCATCTACATGGACTCTTATTGACATAAAAACTTATTTCATTGTGAAACATATGGTATCACGATTTATTTTAAAAAGCAAGAATAAAAATGTCTCTTTTTTGCATTTTATCCTGCTTACTACATTTTCCCCATAAAAGCCGCTTCCTTTTTTTAATACCACCCTGTGACACGGTGCAGCCAATTTTCAACGGCCGGGCAGGTATTTAAAATGGCCACAAAAGCAATGATGCTGATACCGATC
>JAEEYS010000085.1 GCA_016288255.1 Bacillota bacterium | reverse complement strand
ATTGAACAAGGTTCAAAAGGGCTTTCTGTTGCATTTGACCTTCCAACACAGATCGGTTATGACTCTGATCACTCTTTATCTGAAGGGGAAGTTGGTAAAGTTGGTGTTGCAATAGATTCTTTAAGAGACATGGAAATTTTATTTGACGGGATCCCGTTGGATAAGATTTCTACTTCTATGACAATCAATGCACCTGCATCCGTACTGCTTGCAATGTATATTGCAGTAGCCGAAAAACAAGGTGTAACACCGGATAAATTAAGAGGAACCATTCAAAATGATATTTTGAAAGAATATATTGCAAGAGGAACTTATATTTTCCCACCGGCTGCATCTATGCGCCTCATCACGAATATTTTTGAATATTGTTCAAAATATGTACCACAATGGAATACCATCAGTATCAGCGGCTACCATATCAGAGAAGCCGGTTCTACCGCAATCCAGGAAGTTGCCTTTACTTTGGCTGACGGGATCGCTTATGTAGAAGCCGCTATCGCTGCAGGACTTGATGTAGATGAATTTGCACCGAGACTTTCTTTCTTCTTCAATGCGCATAATGACTTATTGGAAGAAGTTGCAAAATTCAGAGCAGCAAGAAAATTGTGGGCAAAAATCATGAAAAATAGATTCCATGCTAAAAATCCAAAATCAATGGCTTTGAAATTCCATACACAAACCGCAGGTTCTACTTTGACAGCACAACAGCCTGACAACAACATTATTCGTGTAACTATCCAGACTTTGGCTGCCGTTTTGGGCGGAACACAGTCCTTACACACCAATTCCAGAGACGAAGCGTTGGCACTGCCGACAGAAGATTCCGTAAGGATCGCTTTGAGAACACAGCAGATCGTTGCTTATGAAAGCGGCGTAGCAGATACGGTTGATCCGCTTGCAGGTTCTTATTATATAGAATCCATGACAGAAAAGATCTTAAAAGGCGCAGAAGCTTATATTGAAAAGATCGACCAATTGGGCGGCGCACCAAAAGCAATCGAAAACGGATACATCCAACAGGAAATCATGGACAGTGCATATCAGCATCAAAAAGATGTAGAAGCGCAAAAACGGATCGTAGTTGGTGTAAATGAATTTACAATCAAAGAAGCTCCGCCAAAAGGACTTTTGAGAGTAGATCCTTCTGTAGAAATCAAACAGAAAGAAAAAATCCAACAGTTAAAAGCAGAAAGAGACAATCAAAAAGTAGAAGAAACTTTGTCTGAATTAAGAAAAGCTGCCAATACAGATGAAAACTTGATGCCATTTATTTTAGAAGCAGTTAGAAATTATGCAACTTTGGGCGAAATCTGCCAAGTTCTGAGAGATGAATTTGGTGAATACGTTGCTACGGCAATGCTTTAAGGAGGGGTTTAACATGAGTGAAAAAAAGATAAGAGTATTGGTTGCAAAACCTGGCTTAGATGGACATGACCGTGGTGCAAAAGTAGTTGCCAGAGCATTTAGAGATGCTGGTTTTGAAGTTATTTATACTGGCCTTCGCCAGACACCGGAACAAATCGTTGCCGCAGTGATCCAAGAAGACGTTGACGTCTTGGCAATGAGTATTTTATCCGGTGCCCATAATACCTTATTCCCCAAAGTAACGCAGCTTTTAAAAGAAAAAGGGGTCAATGATGTCTTGGTTGTAGGTGGTGGCGTTATCCCTGAAGAAGATATTCCTTTCTTGAAAGAAAACGGGATCGAAGAAGTTTTCACACCGGGAACCAACACACAAGACACCATCGAATTCATCAAAGGACATTTAAAGAGATAACATGGACATACAAAAATATATTGATGGGATCTTGAACCGTGATGTAAGATCAACTTCAAGAACCATTAGCCTTATAGAAAATCAAGACTCCATGGCAGTAGAAATCTTAAAAGGTCTCTATAAACATACAGGCCATGCCAGAATTATTGGGATTACAGGACCTCCCGGTGCAGGGAAAAGCACCTTGACAGACAAAGTGGTAAAAGAATTGAGAACCAGAGGCTTTAGAGTGGGTATTATCGCGATCGATCCTACCAGTCCTTTTACAGGCGGCGCGATTTTAGGCGACAGGATCCGTATGCAAGAGTTATCCGTGGACCCCGGCGTGTTTATCCGCAGTATGGGAACCAGGGGGCAGTTGGGCGGTTTGTCCAAAGCGACGCTTTCTGCCGTAAAAGTATTGGATGCATATGGATGCGATTATATCTTTATCGAAACCGTAGGGGTAGGACAATCTGAAGTCGATATTATGAAATTGGCTGAAACCGTTGTTCTTGTTATGATCCCGGGTATGGGCGACGATATCCAGGCGATCAAAGCGGGGATCATGGAAATCGGCGATATCTTTGACATCAATAAATGTGATAGAGACGGCGCCGACAGACTGGCGATCGAAATCGAAATGATGCTGGATTTAAAAGGACATTTTGAATTCTGGCGTCCGCCGATTTTAAGAACGCAGGCGTCTATCGGAAAAGGGATCTCCGAATTGGTGGACAATATTGATAATCATATCAAGAGCCTTGAAGAAAGCGGCCTTTTGAGAGAACGCCGTTTGAACAATATCAAGGTGGAAGTGGAAAACATCCTGATGGGTGAACTGACCAAAAAAGTCCATCAAGTAGCTAAAGAAAGCGGTTTATTGGACGAATATGCCAATAAGATTTTAGAAAAAGAAACAGATCCGTTTACCGTATCGGAAATCATTCTTTCTAAGATCTAAGTCCGATTGATGTTTTGCGGAGAAAGGGTTTCTTTCTTCTGCGTATTGCGATACTGAAAGGAGGAATAATGATGATTAAAAAAGTTGACCACATTGGTATTGCAGTGAAAAATTTAGACGAAGCAATTAAATTCTATACAGATATTTTAGGATTAGAATGCCACGGCACAGAAGTTGTGGAAGAACAAAAAGTAAAAGTTGCATTTTTACCTACGGGAGACAGTGAATTGGAATTACTGGAATCTACTTCTCCGGACGGACCGATTGCGAAATTCATCGAAAACAAAGGCGAAGGGATCCAGCACATCGCTCTTGGCGTAGACAACATTGATGAAGCATTGGCAGAATGTAAAGCAAAAGGTTTGCGTTTAATAGACGAAACACCTCGTTATGGCGCAGGAAATGCAAGAATCGCTTTTATCCATCCTAAAAGCAGTAAAGGCGTTTTAATTGAATTATGTGAAAGACTATAAGGAGGGATTTCAAAGTCTATGGAAAAATTAATCAACCAACTAAAAGAAAAGAAAGAAAAAATCGTTGCCGGCGGCGGACAGAAAAAGATCGACAAACAGCATGCCAGCGGTAAAATGACTGCAAGAGAAAGAATCAACGCTCTTTTAGATCCGGATTCTTTTGTAGAATTAGATGCTTTTGTAGAACATCGCTGCAATGACTTTGGCATGGGCAAAGTAGAAGCGCCGGGCGAAGGTGTTGTTACTGGTTATGGTACCATCGAAGACCGTTTGGTTTAT
>JAEEYS010000084.1 GCA_016288255.1 Bacillota bacterium | reverse complement strand
TTTTTGTCTGCAAAAGAACAGAAAATAGCAAACAAGGGAGAACAAAAGCATGATAGAAAAATTAAAATCCTATGAAGAGCGTTACAACAAATTGAATGAGCTGTTGAGCGATCCGGAAATCATTTCCAATCAGACAAAATTTATGGAATATTCCAAAGAGCATGCGTGGATCAGCCCTATTGTCGAAAAATACAAAGAATATGAAAAAACGATAAAGACCATAGAAGATTCCAAAGAACTGCTGAAAGAAAATCTGGATCCGGAATTGAAAGAAATGGCACAGATGGATTTGAACGAAGCGCAGGAAAACATCAAAAAGCTGGAAGAAGAATTGAAGATCATGCTTCTGCCCAAAGACCCCAATGATGAAAAAAATACCATCATTGAGATCCGAGGCGGAACCGGCGGAGAAGAAGCGGCTTTGTTTGCCGCCGATCTGTTCCGCATGTATTCCAGATATGCAGAAAGAAAAAATTGGAAATTGGATATTATGAATCTAAATGAAACGGATATTGGCGGGATCAAAGAAATTTCCTTCAGTATTGAAGGATACGGCGCTTACAGCCGGCTCAAATATGAAAGCGGCGTGCACCGGGTGCAGCGGATCCCTTCTACGGAATCCGGCGGCAGGATCCATACTTCCGCGGCTACGGTAGCAGTGTTGCCGGAAGCGGAAGAAGTGGATATCCAGATCGACCCCAACGACATTCGGATTGACGTTTATCGGTCTTCCGGCCCGGGCGGGCAAAGCGTCAATACCACAGACTCGGCTGTCAGGATCACGCATATCCCTACAGGACTCATCGTTTCCTGTCAGGATGAAAAATCGCAGCTAAAGAACAAAGAAAAAGGCATGAAGATCTTAAGGGCCAGATTATATGATATGTATCAGAACGAAAAGGATTCGGAACGGGCCCAGGAAAGAAAAAGTCAGATCGGGAGCGGAGACAGAAGTGAACGGATCCGCACCTATAATTTCCCGCAGGGCAGAGTGACGGATCATCGCATCGGGTATACGGTGTATCGGCTGGAAGAGTTTTTGGACGGCGACATTGAAGAAATGATCGATAAACTGATCGCGGAAGATCAAGCCCGCAAGATCGCGCAGGGTGGCGTAGATTGATCACGGTAGAAAAAGTGTTTCAAGACACCAAAGAAAAATTGAAAAAAGCGGGCATCCCTGCTTATTCTTTGGAAGCGGAAGCGTATTTGTCCCATCTTTTGGGGTGGAAGCGATTTCAGCTTTTTACCAAAAAGGAAGAGCCTTTTCCCAAAGAAAAGATGGAAGAGATCGAAACGTTTGTCGCAAAAAGAAAAGAGGGCGTGCCGTATCATTATTTGATAGGGAAAAAAGAGTTTTATCGCTATGATTTTACGGTAAAACCCGGTGTGTTTATCCCACGGCCGGAAACGGAGCTTTTGGCGGAGTTCGTCATAGAGTGGGTCAAAAAAAACGATGCCCTTTTGGGAGCGGATATTTGTACCGGTTCCGGCTGCTTGGCGGTGACCGTTGCCAAAGAATGCCCCAAGGTACGGGTGTATGGCGTGGAACAAGAGGAGATACCCTTTGCTGTGGCAGTTGAAAATGCGGCCCGTTTGGTAGAGGATCGCCGGGTCGAGATTCTGAAAGGGGATCTATTAGGACCTTTGAAAGAGCGCCAGATCACACTGGATTTTGTTGTGTCAAATCCGCCTTATATCAAAAAAACGCAAATAGAAACGCTGGAAAAAGAAGTGCTGTGCCAGCCCTATGCGGCGCTGGACGGCGGAGAAGACGGCCTTTTCTTTTATCGAAAGATCACAAAAGACAGTATGCCGCTTTTAAAAGAGGGCGGTCTTTTGGCTTTTGAGATCGGCTATGATCAGGGCGAAGAAGTGATGGATATCATGAAAGAAGCGGGTTTTGAAAAAATAAGGCTTCTTAAAGACTACGCGGGATATGACAGGATCGTGGCAGGGGAAAAAGGAAAGAGCCGATAAAGCACAGTAAAAAACAAGAGAACAGAAGATAAAAACAGATGATGAGATAGATCAAAAAAGTAAAATAAAATGAGAGAAACGATCAAGCGGTTTTCCTTTCCGATCCATTCTAAAAGAGGATTTCGAGAATAAAATAATAAAAGAATTTCTTTTATTATTTTTTTCTAAGGAGGAAAGGATGGATCAGCTTATTTATACCTCTTTTTTGGGCCTTTTGGCCGGTGTAGTGGGAACGGGACTGGGAGGACTTGTAGTCTTTTTGATCAAAGAACCCACCAAGGGGCTGATGGGGTCCCTTCTCGGATTTTCCGGCGGGATAATGCTGGCTATCGTATTTTTGGACCTGATACCCGAGTCCATTCTTTTGGGAAATCTGCAGTTTGCTATGCTGGGACTTGGAATAGGGATTATGATGATCGCTATGGTGGACGCGGCCCTTTCTATTAAGAAAGACAGCGCTTTTACGGAAGATCGAGAGTTTTTAAAATCCGGTATCTTATTGACCGTAGGGATCGCGATGCATAATTTTCCCGAAGGGCTGGCCATTGGATCAGGCTATACGGCCGTTCAAAATTTGGGGGTCTCTTTGGCGGTACTGTTTTTGATCCACAATATGCCGGAAGGAATGGCCATGACAGCGCCGTTTAAGGCAGGAAACATGAAAAACAGCAGGATTTTAAGCTGTGCCGCGCTGGCGGGGGTCCCTATGGGGATCGGCGCGTTTATGGGCAATTTTTTGGGAGGGGTCTCGTCTTATTTGATCTCTCTTTGCATGGCTTTCGCGGGAGGCGCCATGCTGTATATCACCGTTTCGGAACTGTTACCGAAAGCGCAGGGATTGGCAAGAAAAAACAGTTATAGCTACAGCGTGATCTTGGGGATTGTGCTGGGTTTGATTCTTTGTTATCTGCTGTAAAAGAGAAAAACCGTAAAACAGAGCGGAAGAATACGAAAAGATGGGTATGGAAACAATGATGGAAACACAAATACTGTATTTAGATCCGATAGACCCGGACAGAAAAAGCATAGAAAAGGGAGCAGAGGTCCTTCAAAAAGGCGGCTTGGTGGTTTTTCCCACCGAAACGGTCTATGGATTGGGCGCCAACGGACTTTTGAAAGAAAGTATCAAAAAGATCTACGAAGCAAAAGGCCGCCCTTCGGACAACCCTTTGATCTTGCATATTGCTGATTTGAAAATGGCAAAAAAGATCGGGAAAGAGATTCCGGACATGTTTTATGCTTTGGCAAAACGGTTTTGGCCCGGGCCTTTGACCATGATCGTCAAAAAAGGAGACGAGGTCCCTTGGGAAGTAACGGCAGGACTTGATACGGTAGCGATCCGTATGCCGAAAAACAAGATCGCGCAGGATCTGATCGCCTGTGCGGATACGCCGGTCGCGGCGCCCAGCGCCAATTTGTCCGGAAAACCGAGCCCCACAAAAGGAGAACACGTTATAGAAGATCTAAAAGGCCGCGTGGATATGATCATAGACGGCGGCAGCACGGAAGTGGGGCTGGAATCCACTGTGATCGATCTAACGGTGACGCCTCCGCAAATACTGCGGCCGGGCGGGATCACGCTTTCAGAGATTCGAGAAGTGATACCAGACGCAGTGTATGACAGAATAAAAGATACCCAAAAACCGCGCTCTCCCGGTATGAAATATCGGCATTACGCGCCCGAGGCGGAGCTGATCTTACTGCCGAAAGAAGCAGGAGGCAAGGCTCTGCTTGACAGGGGACAAGCTTTGGAAAAAACGGGGAAAACGGTAGGATATATGGTTTTTCAAGAAGATATGGCGCTGTTTTCGGAAAAACCTTTTGTATATGATATCGGAAGAAGACAGCAAAAAAAAGAAATGGCAGCACGTATTTTTGACGCTCTCAGGGTTCTGGATCAGAAAAAAGTGGACATCATATTATGCGAAGAAGTGGAAGAAAAAGAAGTGGGCGTAGCGATCATGAATCGTTTGAGGAAAGCGGCTTCCAAAGGAATTATGCCGCTGCCCGGGGAAAGAAAAGAGATCTGATCGTGAAAAATTCCTTTTCAGCATAAAAATTTTGTTTATAATAGAAGATATACACGAGTGGTCTGAAAGCGGACAGGGAAAGGGAAATATGGTATGAAGATACTTTTTGTTTGCACGGGCAACACCTGCAGAAGCCCTATGGCAGAGGGGCTGTTACAGGATAAGATCAAAGAAAATCCCCTTCTGCAAGAGGTAAGGGTGCTTTCGGGAGGCTTGAGCGCCGTTTTGGGCGATAAAGCGTCCAAAGAAGCCATTGAAGTGATGCGACGCAGAGGGATCTCTCTGGAAGGACACGAGTCCCATCCTTTGAATAAAACAGTGCTTCAAGAGGCGGATCTGATTTTGACCATGACAAAAGGACATAAAGATTTTTTGCTTTTTTATTTTCCGGCGCTAAAGGACAAAACATTTACGCTGAAAGAATATGTAGAAGAAAAAAACACGGATATTACGGATCCTTTCGGGGGAACGCTGGAAGTATATGAAAAAACATGCGAAGAACTCGATCGGGAGATCGATAAACTGGTAGAGAAGTTAGCGGAAAAAGAGAAAAAGAAGGGAAAAAGCTGATATGAAAATTGCGCTTGGTAGTGATCACGGAGGCTATTTGTTAAAAGAAAAAGTCAAAGAGCATTTAAAGGAAAAAGGGATCCCATTTGAAGATTTCGGCGCGTATTCGCAGGAATCGGTGGATTATCCGGTATATGCTGCGGCTGTAGCGGAAAAAGTGGCAGCGGGAGAATTCGACAAGGGGATCTTGATTTGCGGCACCGGTATTGGGATCTCCATAGCAGCCAATAAGGTCAAGGGGATCCGGGCAGCTTTGTGCGGTGATACCTTTAGCGCAAGAATGGCAAGAATGCACAATAATGCCAACATCTTGACCATGGGAGAAAGAGTGATCGGACCGGGGCTTGCTTTGGATATCGTGGATGTTTTCTTAAAAACGGAATTTGAAGGGGGCCGTCACCAAAGACGGGTCGATCTGATCACAAAAATGGAAGATTAAAAAGAAAGATGTTTTGTGAGGAAATGAGAAGAATTTAGGATAAAGGATGTTTTAAAATGGCAGAAAGACCTTCCTGGGATGAATATTTTATGGAGATCGCGTTTTATGTGGGAACACGCTCCACTTGTTTAAGACGGCAGATCGGCGCGGTGATCGTCAAAGACCGCCGGATCTTGACTACCGGCTATAACGGCGTGCCGTCCGGTATCGCGCACTGCAGCGAAGTGGGGTGCTTAAGAGAAGAACTGAAAGTGCCTTCCGGGCAAAAAGTGGAATTATGTCGGGCGATCCATGCGGAACAAAATGCGATCATTCAGGCAGCGGTACATGGGATCTCCATTTCCGGCGCGGTGATCTATACCACTACTTATCCTTGTGTTTTGTGCACAAAAATGCTCATCAACGCGGGGATCAAGAAGGTTTATTACTGCGACAGTTTTCCGGATGAATTATCCAAATCGCTGTTAAAAGAAGCAGGGATAGAAACCGTTAAAATGGAACGTCCGAAAGGCCGATAGGAAACATCGGTCTTCTTGAAAGAAAAGGCGGTGAGAGGTTTGTATAAAATATACGGAGCAATTTTGATTTCATTTTTGATCGTTGTTTTTTTGACTCCTTATGTCAAAAAACTCGCGATCCGATTAAAGGCGGTAGATGTGCCGAAATCAGCCAGAAAGATCCATCATACCACAATGCCCAGAATGGGCGGACTGGCTATTTTTATTGCTTTCGTCTTTTGTGTCGTGATTTTTATCCCCTTAAGAAAAGAAGTGATCGGACTTCTTTTGGGCAGCACCTTTATTGTTGCTATGGGGATCTTGGACGATATCAAGGAATTGTCTTCAAAAGTAAAACTGGCGGGGCAGGTGGTCGCCGCTGTCATATTATACGCGTCGGGCGTCAAGATCGAATGGCTGACCAGTCCTTTTGGCGGCATGCTGTATATGGGCCATTTTTCCTTCTTTTTGACCGTTTTTTGGATCGTGGGAATCACCAATACCATCAATTTCATCGACGGCCTGGATGGGCTGGCTTCCGGTGTTTCCAGTATCATTTCGTTTACGATACTGGTGATCGCCATTAGAGACGGAAACCATGCGGTGGCGCTGATGATGGCGGCAGTTATGGGCGGCACGCTGGGATTTTTGCCCTATAACTTCAATCCGGCCAAAATATTTATGGGAGATACCGGATCTTTGTTCTTAGGCTATATTTTGGCAGGGGTCTCTGTTATGGGCGCCTATAAAAACGCGACGATCTTGCTCACTTTTTCCATATTTGCGCTGGGGCTGCCTATTTTTGACACAGCATTTGCCATCATACGCCGCTTTGTTCACGGAAAACCGATCATGGAAGCGGACAGAGGTCACATGCACCACAGGCTTTTGGATATGGGATTCAGTCAAAGACAGGCGGTCGTCATCTTATATTTGATCAGCGCTTCTTTTGGCGTGATCGCTATTTTGCTGGATTATTTGGACCAATCTAGAGTCTGGACAATGATCGCAAGCGGTCTTTTTCTGATTTTTGTGATCATCATCATTTATGTTTTGATAGCAAAAAATACAAAAAAATATGAAATGGATGCAGATAAATGAAAAAAATAAAAGTGCTTTCTATTTTTGGGACGAGACCGGAAGCGATCAAAATGGCGCCGGTCATTAAAAAACTGAAAGATCATCCGCAAACGGAATCTTTTGTTTGTGTTACGGGACAGCACAGAGAAATGCTTTCGCAAGTGCTGGACCTGTTCCATATTGTGCCGGATATCAATCTGGATATCATGAAAGAAAAACAGACGATTTCTTATATCACGACAGCCGCGCTAGAGGGGCTGGATCAGGCTATCGGCAAGATCAAACCGGATATCGTGCTGGTGCACGGAGACACCACAACGACCTTTGCCGGCGCTTTGGCCGCTTTTTATCATCAGATCCCGGTGGGCCATGTGGAAGCGGGACTGAGGACATACAACAAATACAGCCCTTACCCGGAAGAAATGAATCGAAAACTGACCGGCGCGTTGACGGATTTTCATTTTGCGCCCACCGAGCTTTCGAAAGAGAACCTGCTGAAAGAAGGGGTAAAAGAAGAGTCTATCTTTGTTACGGGCAATACGGTAATAGACGCGGTGAAGATGAACATAGAAGAGCAGTATCGTTATGAAGACGATGCTTTGAACCAATTGGACTTATCGAAAAAGATCGTTCTTTTGACCTCCCACAGAAGAGAGAATTTGGGAGAAAAGATGCGGGATTATTTTAAAGGGATCCGGGCGGCTCTGGAAAAATACCCGGAACTTTTTATGGTCTACCCCGTGCACAAGAATCCTTTGGTCATGGACGCGGCAAAAGAAGCTTTTGGAGATGTCAAAAACATCAAGCTGATCGAGCCGATCGGCGTAAAGGATTGTCATAATTTGATGAATCACTGCTATTTTGTGTTAACGGATTCCGGCGGGATCCAGGAAGAAGCATCGGCGCTGAGCAAACCGGTGCTGGTGTTGAGAGATACCACGGAAAGAACAGAAGCGTTGAAAGAAGGCGGCGTCAAGCTTGCCGGCACAACATACCGTTCGGTCTTAGACGGCATTTCCATGCTGATGGAAGACCCGGTTTTATATGACACGATGAAGCGAGCAAAGAATCCTTACGGGGATGGAACAGCTTCCGAAAAGATCGTTCAAATCATTACGGAGCATTTTAAAGAGAAGTCATAATTATAAAATATTATTTATAATTATAGCATACAGCTGTTTTCCGGTCCCGGGCATCCGATCGGGACCGGAAGTTTTTACTATTCATAAGAAAAAATTCCTTCAGCATCAAGCATATCAAAAAATTTTATAACGAAGAGAAACTCAATAAATATTCATTATTTTATGAAAAATTCTGAAAAAAAACGCAAGAAACTCTTTACTATTGTGAGAGAATTGATTATTATAGAAGTATTAGTGTGATAATATTTTATCAGACTTAGATTTATTTATAACAAAGTGAAGAAAGTCTGTTGTAAAGGTGGTGATATTTTGGCATTAGAAGCGATGAAAGCGATTGAAACTTCTGAGCAGCAAGCGGTGGAAAAACTGGCTGAAGCGCAGAAAGAAGCAACAAAAATTGTGAAAGATACAGAAGACAAGATCTCCCTTTCTTTGAGTCAATTGGAACAAGACTTGAAGCAGAAAAAAGAAGCGCTGTTAAAAACGGCGGAAGAAAAGGCGAACGAAGAGATCAAGACCATATCTCAGAAGTATGAGGAAGAAAAAGAAGGATTGAAAAGCAAAGCTGAAGCAAGAATGGGCAAGGCTGTTGATTTCATTATAGAGAGGATCGTGAATTCAGATGGCTAAGGTTGAGATCAAGAAATTGTCTCTCATTGGTTTAAAAAGTGAAGAAGATGAAATCATAAAAGCGCTCCACAAGCTAGGTTCTGTAGAAATCATAGATGTAAAATCCGATCCGGAAAGCGAAAGCTTGACAAAGGTGGAAAGCAACGTTTTGACGGAGGATTATCAGAAATATTCCACACTGATCAGCAAATCGGACTTTACACTGAGTTTTATGGATAGGGTGTCACCTTACAAGAAAGGCCTTTTTGAAGAAAAAGCTTCCTATACAGAAAATGAAATGAAAGATATGTTGGATGACAGTGAAGCTGCTCTTGTGATGGACAAATGTAAAAGTCTGGACGATGAGCTGTCCCGACTGAAAAATGAAGAAGTGAAGCTCACGAATACACTGCAGACGGTAGAACCTTGGGAACCGATGGATATTCGGTTCGATGCCCTAAAAGGCACAGCTTCTTCCAATTTGTATCTGGGTTCTATGCAGAAAGTGTATTATCAGGATTTTATAGATTCTTTGAAACAGGAATCTGATCGGATCTATATCGAAAAGATCAACGAAGTCAAAGAATTGGTCTATGTGCTGGTCATGGCACATAAAGACGACGACGGTATCGTGGACGAAGCGCTGAAAAATTACAGCTTCGCAAAAGCGGATACTGCCGGGTTAAAAAATACACCGAAAGAAGAAATTTCGGATATTCAGGAAAAACTCAGTCAGATCAATCAAAAAAGAGAAGAGATCAATCAGGAAGTTCTTACCATGATTGATACAAGACCGAAAATCCAAATCATTAACGATTATGCCAAAGTCTTGTTGGACAGAGAGGAACAAAACAAGAAGCTCTATAAAACAGACTACACCTTTATGTTAAAAGGGTTTGTACCCGTCACCTTTACAGATAAAGTAGAAAAAACGTTGAAAGAGATGACTGATACCATTTCCATAGAGTTTACGGATGTTACGGAAGAAGACGACGTGCCGACTTATTTGGAAAATAAGAAATTGGTAGAACCTTTTGAAATGGTCACGAATCTTTACAGCCCTCCGAGCAGAGAGGACTTGGATCCGAACCCGACAATGGCACCTTTCTTCTTTGTATTCTTCGGCTTGATGTTAAGCGACGCCGGATACGGATTGGTGATCACCCTTGGCGCGCTGTTCCTTTTGAAGAAAATGAAACCGCAGGGCATGATGAAACAGCTGATGCAGCTGATGGTTTTAGGCGGTATTTCCACGATCTTCTGGGGCGTTATGTTCGGCGGCTATTTCGGAGATCTGCTGAGCAACTATATCAAACCGATCTGGTTGAATCCCATCGATGACCCGATGACGCTTTTGATTTTTAGTTTTGTATGCGGATTCATTCATATTTTTGCAGGTTTAGGACTCAAGGCTTATCGGAATATCAAAGAAGGCAATGTTTTTGCAGCCGTTTTTGATCAAGGATTTTGGGTCATTTTGATTTTGAGCTTGGTATGCCTGGCACTGCCGGCTGCCAGACCGATCGCTAAATGGGTCGCAATCGCGGCTGTGATCGGACTGGTCTTGACCCAAGGGAGAGAAAAGGCAAAACCGATCCAAAAACTCTTTTCCGGGGTCACGAGCCTTTATGATATCACCTCTTACCTGAGCGATATTTTGTCCTATGCCAGAATCTTAGCGCTGGGGCTGGCTACCGGGGTTATCGGGATGGTTATCAACACGGTTGCCAGGATGCTCGGCACCAATGTGATCGGATATGTATTTATGATCATCATTTTGATCGGCGGCCATATCTTCAATATCGCCATCAATGCATTGGGCGCTTACGTGCATACCAGCAGATTACAGTATGTAGAGTTTTTCGGGAAGTTTTATGACGGCGGCGGTCGTTTATTTGATCCATTTAGAATCAAAACAAAATATACGAACTATAAAGAAAGTGAGGAAATTTAGAAAATGGATATATCTTTAGGATTAGTTTATGCAATTATGGGAGCTGCTTTAGCAGTATTATTACCGGGGATTGGTTCCGCAATTGGTGTTGGTCGCGCAGGGGAAGCTGCAGCAGGCGTTGTAACAGAAGATCCGAATAAATTCGGTCAAACACTTTTACTCCAGGCGCTTCCGGGCACACAGGGTATTTATGGTTTGTTGACAGGTTTCTTGATCATGATGAAAACAGGTATCATCGGCGGTGGATTGGTAGACATTACTCCTCATATGGGACTTATGATTTTAGGCACAGCGCTTCCTATTGCTGCAGTTGGTTTATTATCCGCTATTGCACAGGGCAAAGCAGCAGCAGCCGGTATCGGCATCGTTGCAAAAAGACCAGAAGAACTTGCTAAAGGGATCGTTTATGCAGTTATGGTTGAAACATACGCAGTTTTGGCTTTACTTGCTTCCATCTTAATGTTATTCGGCTTAGGCATTTAGGAGAAGTTTTATGGACGGAATTAAAGAAATTCAAGAAAAGATTGTAAAAGATGCCGAAAGTAAGGCTACCAAGATTATTGAGGAAGCAAATAAAGAGGCAAACCAACTTTTGGCTCAAAATGAGGAAAAGTTAAAAAGACAATCTGCTCTGATGGAAGAAAAAGCAGCCCAAGAAGCGGACAATTATTATAAAAGACTCCTTTCCATGGCGGAACTGAAATTAAGACAAGATAATTTAAAACAAAAACAAGACTTGGTCGACGCAGCATTCCAAAAAGCCAGCGAAAAATTAAACGGTTTGGACCAAAACGAATATTTTGCCGTATTGGAAAAAATGCTGAAAAAAACAGTTTCTGACGGGAATGAAGAAGTGATCTTAGGTGAAAAATTTCAAAAAGAAGCAGTTTCTTTTATCGAAAACTACAATAAGAACAACAACACTTCTTTGAAAGTTGTGGATTCCGATAGAAAATTTGACGGAGGATTTATTCTGAAAAATGGCCTCATCGAAATGAACAGTGATTTTTCCGCATTGCTGCGTGATTTAAAAGAAGAGGACACTTTAAAATTGGTTGAAATCCTTTTTGAAAATTAAAGGGGTGATAAGATGGCAGAGAATTATTACTATGCAGCATCCAGAATCAATGCCCTTGAAAATGAATTGATCACAGACAGTATCGTATCCAGAATGCTCGATGCAAGCAGCGCGGAAGAAGCATTCAAATATCTGAACGAAACGGGATATAAAGACTATTTGTCAGAAGTGACTGATGTCAGGAACTTTGAAGAAATCATTGAAAAAGGCATGGTGGATACCTACCGTATCGTGGATGAATCAACAAAAAATCCACTTTTTACGCGGTTTTTACGGGTAAAAAATGATTATATCAATTTAAAGATATTATTGAAATCATCCTTTTTAGGCGAAGAGAAAGATGAATTTTTGTCACAATACGGCACCGTTTCTACGGCAAAGGTCAAAGCGGCCGTAAACAACAATGAATATAACGAATTGTCCTCTTTTATGCAGGAGGGCGTTACAAAAGCGGTGCAGGAATTCGAAATCACAAAGAATCCCCAGGATATCGATGTTTGTTTGGATAAAGCCATGTATCAAGAAATGTTGTCCTTGGCAGAGGCTATGAAAGATAAGGCAGTCCTGGACTCTGTAAAAGCAGAGATCGATCTGGTCAACATCAGGATGTTTGTTCGGATCAAACGGATCGGCGGCGATTATAACTTTTTCAAAAACATGTTCATAGAAGGGGGTAAGATTGAGCTGTATTATTTTACCCGCTACTTTGGCGAACCGATCCGAAACTTTGCAGATTATATTCAGTTGACTTCCTACGGAACAGCGCTTTCCAACGGGTTGAGAGAATATAGTGAAACCAATTCTATTACGGAGTTTGAAAAAGTTTGTGAGAATTATTTATTAAATCTGGCTAAAGAAGGAAAGAAAGATACGTTTGGCTCCGGCCCGATCTTAGGCTATTTGAAAGCCAAAGAAAACGAAAGTAAAGTCATCCGTATCATTATGGTAGGTAAAATCAATCAGATTCCTTCATCCGTCATTAGAGGAAGGTTGCGTGATTTATATGTATAAGATTGGTATCATGGGTGACAAAGATACGATTATGGTGTTTAAAACTTTAGGTGTAGATACGTTTCCTGTGGAGGATGAAAAAGAATCCAGAAGCTTACTGAGAAGATTGGCCAGAGATAATTACGGCATCATTTATATTACAGAACCTTTGGCAGAAAAGATAATGGATCTTATTTCTGAATATGAAGACAGTATGACACCTGCGATTATTTTAATACCGACCAACCAAGGATCCCTTGGTATCGGCATAAAACATATTAATGATTCGGTAGAAAAGGCGATTGGTGTGAATATATTGTTAGGTGAGGAGGCAGATAAAAATTGAACACAGGTAAAGTAAGGAAAGTATCCGGTCCTCTCGTTATGGCAGAAGGCTTGACAGAAGCTAAGATGTTTGACGTGGTTCGGGTAGGGAAATTGAACCTTATTGGTGAAGTAATCGAAATCAG
>JAEEYS010000083.1 GCA_016288255.1 Bacillota bacterium | reverse complement strand
CGTTTTAACATATTGAAAAATTTTCCCATCTTTGTTTTTTTCTAATAGAGATAAATAACCTAGATCATCTTGACTAAATTCACTGTTATCCGGCACCTTATTTTTATCATTATAGTAAACTGAATATAAAAGTTTTCCTTTTTCCCACGGCAAACTCCTTGCATGTGCTACCAATGCGGATTTGTCTACTTCACTAGTATAATATACAAACGTTTGATTTCCCTCTATGCTAGTAGTATTCATCCATTCAAACTTTGTCGCGTCAAATCCTGGCTGTTCTTCTGTCGTTTCGTCATGATTTTCTTCTCTTTCTCCCGACTCACCACTACAAGCTGTTACCGTAAAGATTACAGCTAAAATTAAAAACAGAACCAGTATTTTCTTCATTTTTCTACTCCTCTCAGTTTCCCCTTATTTATTATTTACTATTTTAAAGAGAACCTTTTACGATTATTGGATTCGGCCATACGGGATACGATCGTAGCGCATTCAGCCCGTGTAATATAAGTATCAGGGGCAAAAGTGCCTCTCCCGTCATTTCCCGTAAGAATCCCTGCCCGATAGAGCTTATAGATCGAAGCAGCATAAGCATTGCTCATCTTTACATCAGGAATGGCATTGTCCGCTAAGTTGTTGATAACAGGAAGCGCTTTTGACGGCAGTGCGGCGGCAAAAATTTCCGCAAACTGCGCCCGACTGGCTTTCTTATTCACGTTAGCGGTATAATATGTCCTTGAAATAATGCCTTTTTGATAAGCATAATCCAGATAGCACTGATACCATGGACTGCCTTGAGAGAAATTTTCTCTGCCAGTAGTATAGATGCTATGGATACGAGCAGCCATAGTGATTGCTTCTGCTAAAGTCACATCTCCATAAGGATTGAAAGTAGTAGCGCTGTTGCCTTTCATTAAGCCAAATTCATAGGCATCCGCTACGTTGTGATTAAACCAGTGACTTGCTAAAACATCTTTAAACTGCCCTTGGTGATACACATTTACTCTTGGGAAATGGACTCCTTCATCATCAGATGGTGTAACATCCGGCGGTGTATTGCCGCCCGGTTCGACAGGATTGACCGGTTCAACGGGAGTATTCTGTACCGGCGTCAATTTCCACTTTTGCGCATCGGCATTGTGGATCATAAAAAGCTTTACATTGGTTCCGCTGGCAGTGCCGGATCCCGCTACATCTAAACACAGTCCTTTATCTACATCAGGACGAATATAATAATATCCGTCTCCCGCATCGGTAAGATACCATTTTTGCGCGGCAACGCCGCCGTATCCATATTGTTGCACATTCGTATTGGATTTGGTCTCTCCGCCCGTTACATCCAATACTTTATCTGAATGAACGGAAGTGATTTTATAAAATCCGTCCATATAAGTAAATTCAAATTGCTGTGTTGCGCTTGTACTGCTCGTTTCAACTTGAATATTTCCCTTGTTTTCTGTAGAAGCATTCGCTACAGCCAATCGCAGATTCGGTGCGTGCTTCGGTGTTAAAGTATATATCCCATTTGAGACCTTAACAAAGCTGTCCTTCGCCCAGATAGCATATAAGGTAATGGTAGCATTTCCTTTGGATAAATCCGGGTAGATCGTTTCCGGCGTGTAGATCAGATCCTCGTCATACATGGCTCCGCTTCCATCTTTATTCTTACACCACCCGACAAAAGTATACCCACTTCTGGTCATACCAAAGCTGCCAGCATTCCAAAGTCCGGAAGGAGGTTCATAGCCATATTCTATTTTAGTGACCAGTTCAACGCCATCTCTGAAGATCGCTCCGGAACTGTTTGCTGAGAAAGAATCGGAATTTACCGTCCCGCCATTGGCATTGAACTTCATGGATAATTTATTTTTGGCCCAGATCGCATACATAGTGATCGTGGCGCTTCCATTAGATAAACTCGGATAGATCGTTTCCGGCGTATAGATCGCATCCTGATCATATACGGTACTGCTGCCATCTTTGTCTTTACACCAGCCTAAAAAAGTATAACCGGTCCTTGTCATACCAAAGCTGGTAGCGTTCCAAAGCCCATATTCTGATTGATATCCATATTCCCAGTTGGTGGTTACATCGGACCCATCTCTTTGGATCATTCCGGAGCTGTTTGCCGTATAAGTGTCTGATTTCAGTGTTCCACCATTGGCATTGAACTTCATTGTCAATTTTGGTTTTGTAGATGAGGAAGATCCCGGATTTGCCCAGTTAGGGTGAAAGAACCCTTGCACTATATAAGGAGCTGTTCCTGCTGGCTTTTGTTTGCCGCATGTACATGCATCGCTAAGTTTACGCTTGCTTTTTGTAGTTAAGCTGCTTGTTGAGACTTTATTGCCGTTTCCCCGTTCCACATAAGTAAAATTATAGCTGCCATCGCTGTTCTTGCTGTTTGATACACTGACTACAATAACTGCGTGCGCAGTCAGCGAATAAGAATTGTAATTTCCTTTACAAGTCTCACAGTAAGGCATCCATAAAGCGATATCGCCTACCTGCGGTTTATAATCTTGATAAGTCTTAAAATCACTGGACCAAAGTTTATGAAACGTTCCGCCGGAAGCGGTCCTCCAGTGTCCTGCTCCCGTGCCCCGCTTAATAACGCTATCAGAAATTCCGGCTGCAGCTGCGCACCAAGAAACATAAGACGCGCACCAATCCAATCCGTCTCCCTTCATAAAGCGACCATATTCAGTGTATAAGCCCCCGCTGCCATTTCCGGCCCATTGGCCTGATTTTGTACCGGCTGTGTAACCTTTTTGACTCAGAGCTACTTGGACAAAACGTACCGGATCCGGTGAATTTAAGTATGTGTTGTATGCATCCAGCGCTTTTTGATAATAGGTGCTGCCGGCATATTGATCCGAAACGGCAATCGGCAATTTAGAAGCCGCTTCTACCGATAAAGAGCTTATAGGTATAACCGATAAGAGCAAACAAATCACTAAAATGATACTGACCAAACGTTTTTTCATAAAGTTCCTCCTTATAGCTGTTTAATATTCTGTGTTCCGGTTTAAGAGTTAAAATCATAAATCTTTTCTATCAACAAAACCATCCAAGATATTTCTTTCTTCTCCACAAACTTCTTCTTTTAATTTAATATTATATCAAAATGCGATAAATAAGTCTAACAGATAAAAATACTCAAACAAAAAAGCCCTTTCTATGAAAGGACTTTTTGTATTCTATAAAAAACCATAAAAACATGTAATGTATCTTTAAACCAATGCTTTTCCCAAAGATTTACAAGCAGTTTCCGCTTCTGCGTCCGGTTCTCCATGGCAGATCACGCCATCAGAAACCAATTCTGCGCCGTCATTTTTGCAGGTTTCTTCCCATGTGCGCATCCATTCGCCATCGCCCCAATCACAAGAACCGAAAAGGCCGATCTTTTTTCCCTTTAGTTTTGCTTCACATTCCATAAACATCGGTTCAAATTCTGTATCTTCCAGCTGCTCTGCCCCCATTGCCGGGCACCCAAAGGCAACCGCATCATAATCATCCATTTTATCTTTGTTGAATTCAGCCGCAGTAAACACTTTTACTTCAGCGCCCGCCTCTTTTGCGCTTTCCGCCACAATACGAGACATCGCTTCCGTATTTCCTGTACCACTCCAATAAACCACTGCTACTTTGCTCATGATTGATACCTCTTTTTCTATAGAATTTTATATGTCAAGCAGCTACCGTAAGCTGCCAAACCGTCTTTCCTTCCCGCCATAACTTGGAATAGAGTCTCCTGCATTTATGAAACCGCGCAAACAGTTTTTGCGTTTCACATTCATTGCAGTAAACTTTCCAACAACCGCTGCATTTGCAGTTTTTTCCTCTGTTTTGGATAAATCCGATCACATCTCCCAACGGGTATCCCAAAAAGATTCCGATCTCATGGGGAAACGCGGTCTCTTCTTTTAATCTTTCTTTTAAATGTGCCAATATGTCATTCACGTCATTTTGTTCATATCCATAATGCGCAAGAAATTCCGCCACGCCCGGTTTATTGAGATCCTCCCGCAAAGAAGAAAGACGATAAATATAAACCAGAGATTGATCTCCTTTTTGCCCCAAATAAATCAGCCGCAGCCCTTTTTCCTTTAGATGTGTATTCCAAAGCCTCAAATAGTATTGCAGTTCCGTATCACTGATTTTTTTGACACAGAACAAACTTGCTGTTTTTAAAGAAGCCAGTGTGGGAGCACAATATTCTATCAAATACTTTTCCAGCAATTTTCTTCCTCCTTACAGCGCTGCGGAATTCAATTCTGCCAAAGCTGTTTTTAATGCAGTCACACTGCTGGTGTGTATTCTTGCTACCGGAATCGCATTCTTTTTTGCTTCTTGCGTAATACTTAAGACCATTTTGTGTGAAACTGTGCTGATAAATAATATCAATAGATCCGGAGATCCTAATTTTTTTCTTAAAGAGCTGTTTTCTTTGGTAAACACTTTTGCTTTACATCCATGCTCTTTGCATATATTTTCATATTGCGTCGCCATGCGTTCATTTCCGCCAACGATTACAACACTCATTTATAGTCTCCTTTCTTTTTATCCTTTTTATTCAAATCCGTTGATGTCCGTAATCCTTTTTACTATTCGTCCAAGTCTTTGGTTAGTTGTGACTAACATTAAATCTTAAAAAAATGCGGGTTCCCGCCTTTTCATTAAGTTAGTCTAATCTAACTATGAACAGTTTACTATATCTTTCCCTTCAGGTCAAGCAAAATATTAAAAAAATTATTGCTTTACTCTGTTTTTTTATTTTAAATAAAAAAAGAACAGTGCTTTCACTGTTCTTTTTAGCCTTTCTATCTTTTCTTTACGGCAAAAAACAATTTTGTATCTCCAAAAGAAACCTCATATTCCCCTTCTTCCGCTTTTACCAGCGTTTCTCCCAAAGAACCGTTAAAAATCACATGTCCCGCTTTGATTTCCAATCCTTGCGCCAGCAGTGTATTGACGACCCAAAGAAGCGTATTCCATTGGGATCCCAATGTGGCGTTTCCTTTTCCTCTTGTTTTTTCTACGCCATTGCAGGTCAATAAAATATCCAGATCATCTAAAGTATCCCAGTCTTTCAATTCCGGTCCTACAATAAACCGATAAGAGCCTGCTCCGTTTACAATGATATCATAAGACTTGACTTGGTTCGGTTTCGGAAAATCCACAATAGGCAGTTCTACGGAAGCATGCGCGGAAGCGATATAGCTTTTCAGCTCTTCCACCGATTGCAGCGGATGCGGGATATCCTTCTTGATAAT
>JAEEYS010000082.1 GCA_016288255.1 Bacillota bacterium | reverse complement strand
TCCGCATGGATGGCGCAAAGATCAAAAGGAATGCGGGAAGTCCGTTTGACCCAATACAGGATAAAAAGAAGGGCCAAGCTGTCTTTTCCCCCGGATAAGCTCACCGCGACAAGATCTCCGTCCTCTATCATATGATATTTTTGTATCGCTCGTTTGACGTCGTTTAAAAACCAACTGTTATAATTCGGATTAAATTTCACGAAACTCTTCCTTTCTGCATCAAAATTATGGTAACATGAAAAAGGAAATTATACCAGACGAGGAATATGACATGATAGAAATTTTTGATATGGAAGAGCAGGACGCGCAATTGATCTCCTCCTGCTTTTATAAAATAGAATCCGAAGCGGAAGAAGAAGCCGCCAAGATCAGACAAGATTTTTTGCTTCAAGCGGATCAAAATCAATTGATCGTAAAGATCGCGTACGGAGAAGGACGTCTTTTGGGATATGCCCACGGATTTTTCAGCGACAATATCCTGGGATTCATAGAAGGAGCAAACTATTTATCCGTTCCCTGCGTCCATGTAAACAAAAACGCCGCCGGTGATCTCAAAGGGGTAGGCCGCGCTTTGATGGAAGCTATGGAACAAGAGAGCCGGGACCGAGATCTAAACGGCACGGCGCTCCTTGCTTTTGAAGGCAGAAACTTTATGCCGCGAGAAGCCTTTTTAAAAATGGGTTACAAAATAGATAAAAACTATCAAAACGCTTCTATTTTAAAAAAATCGAATCGGGAAAAAGAGGTCCCTTTAAACTTTCTTTTTCCTCGCTATCCTTTTGAAAAAAAAGCGGACACCGTTACGATCGATATTTTTTATAATCCGTTTTGCTTTAAAAGCATCAAAGAAAAGCTGCTTGTGGAAAACTATTGCAAAGCAGTCATGGAAAATATCCGCATAACCTGCTATAATAGCCTTGTATTCCCGGAATTTCAGATCCCAAGCGGTATTTTTGTAGAGGGAAAACGATTGTCGGAATCATTACTGAAAGAAGAACACACATTTTTAAATTTACTCTATGGCGAAATAGAAGCAAAAGCCGTGAAAGAATAGAAAGGAACTTATGTCATGAAACTGGTGATTGTCTGCGTAATTGCTTATCTTTTGGGCTCCATTCCTTCCGGTTTTTTAGTTGGAAAAATGATGGGTATCGAGGATATTCGAGATCATGGCAGCGGCAATACCGGTGCGACCAACACCTTTCGGGTGCTGGGAGCAAAGGCCGGTATCATTACTTTTTTGCTGGACGCCTTCAAAGGCTCTTTGGCTGTATTGATCGGCCGATATGTGGGGCATGATACTTTATATGAAGTCTTAGCGGCCGCCTGCGTGATTTTAGGACACAGCTATACCCTCTTTTTAAATTTCAAAGGCGGAAAAGGCGTCGCCACCGCCGCGGGAGCCATGCTGGTGCTATCCTGGCCCGTTTTGGTCATCAACATCTCTCTTTGGGCTGTCATCGTTATATTGACCAAATACGTTTCTCTGGCCTCTATCCTTGCCATCGGGACCGCGCCCATCACTTCCCTGCTGCTTCATAATGATATCAAGATCGTCATTTTTGTTTCCGTTTTGGCGATTTTGATCGTGATCCGCCATAAAGAAAATATCAAAAGGCTGTTAAATGGTACGGAAAACAAGATCACCAAAGATTTTGGCAAGAAAAAAAGTTGATTTTATGGAATACCGCATTGTATAATAATATCGTCGTGTGCCCGTAGCTCAGTGGATAGAGCGTTGGCCTCCGGAGCCAAAAGCGTAGGTTCGATTCCTATCGGGCATACCATTTTTATGTTTGACTGATTTTATGTTTGACTGAAAAGGCTGTGAGAACACAGTCTTTTTTTATCAGAGTCTTCTAAATATCGCAAAATACAAAAAAACATTTGTATGAACTGAAAGTTCATACAAATGTTTTTATCTGTTAGTCACTTTTTCAGGATGCATATCGTGATGGCTCAATCGATCCCAAGCCACCGCTTCCCAACGTGTGCCGGGTTTTCCGTAGTTTGCGTAAGGGTCGATAGACAGCCCGCCGCGAGGAAGGAATCTTCCCCAGACCTCAATATATTTGGGATCCATCACTTTGATCAGATCTTTCATGATCGTATTGACCACATCCTCATGAAAATCGCCGTGTTCCCGGAAAGAAAACAAATAAAGTTTTAAAGATTTGCTTTCTACCAGTTTTTCATCCGGCACATACGAAATGGTAATGGTCGCAAAATCCGGCTGGCCTGTGATAGGACAAAGGGTCGTAAATTCAGGGCAATTGAACTTTACAAAATAATCCTTTTCCGGGTGCTTGTTCCGGAACACTTCCAATACATCCGGATCATAATCTGTGCTGTATTTTGTTTGTTTGTTTCCTAACTTGGTTAGACTCTCTTTACCTCTCATTTGATCACCTTATAATATTATAATTGATATCATAGTCATACGTATCGATCCCTTCTTTGCGTTTCAGCCATCCTGTCACTCCATAAGTAAGAGGAGTAAAAATAGCTTCATAGCCTACCTTGAAAAGATACTGATAAAGGATCATACTGAGAACTACGGAATTATCCATGGTGCCCCAGAAAGAGATCATGATAAAAATGATGGAATCGAATCCTTCTCCCACCAAAGTGGAAAGGATCGTTCTGACCCACAGCTGTTTTCCGTCCATCTTCACTTTCAGTTTAGACAGTATCATGGAATTGGAAAACTCACCGAACAAATACCCCATAAAAGATGCTATGGCAACACGAGGCGTGGTTCCCATTACCACCGCGTAAGCTCCTTGATTTTCCCAATAGCCCGGATGCGGCAGGGCGATCGTTATTAAATAGATCGCAACGGCAAAAAAGCTGCAGGCGAATCCAAGCCAGATGATGATACGGGCTTTTTTAAAGCCGTACACTTCCGTAAAAACATCGCCCAAGATATAAGTGATGGGGAACAGAACAACTGCGGCAGGAAGCGTTATGCTGTCTGTCACCGCCCACATTTTTCCGGCGATCAGATTGGAAAGAAGTAAGCAGGTGACATAGATCACCGCAATGATCATAAACAACTGAGATACCTTTTTCTTTTCTTCCATAAAACAAACTCCTTACAATAAAAAAAGTCTTGCACCCGCAAGACTACAAAAAGACACAATAAATCTCTATGCAATATATGTAGTCCCGGTTTTGTTTAACGACAGGAAGGTACAAATGAACTGTCGGCATATAGCTTCTTTATTATAACATTCTGTCAAAAAAAGTCAACCAAACCTTTTTGAAGAATCCTCATAAAGCAGTATAAAGCCTTCGGCACCCGATATCATCAGAAGTCGAAGGCTTTTCTTCTAAAGCAGTCTATTCTCAAATAACAAAAACATCCTGTTTTGCTCTATTGCCGTTTGAACCTCTTCTTTTATTCCACCAACAAGAAAGTCCCTCTGGAAACCGCGCAGAGCTTTCCTGTTTGCTTGACATAAACGCGGGATTCGCAAACGATACTTTTTTTCCCTCTGTGAAGCACTTCTCCTTCCGCTACCATGGTATCTCCCACCTTGGTACTGCGGATAAAGTTCACATTGATCTCTACGGTGACTCCGCTTGGACCGGTGGTCCTCATGGCTACCCCCATCGCCGTATCCGCAATGGTCGCCATCACGCCACCGTGGCATAGCCCCAATGTGTTCAAATGCTCCGGTCTTACCGTAAATTCTAAAGTAGAACGTCCTTTTGATATTTTTGTGATATGCATATCAAAAAACTGAAAACTGGGGATATCCTGAAACCCTTCAATGACTTCCACAATTTCCGGCGCAACGTTTTCATGCTGTAATGCCATACGTAAAATTTCCTTTCTTTTTATCGTTTTTATAACTGCAGACTGCCTGCGATCGACAAAAAAGTGCCTCTGCCCACACCGCATAATTTACCGCTTTGTTTGATATACATTTTCACTTCACAAACAATGCTTCTGCTTCCTTTATGGAGCACTTCGCCTTCCGCAGACAAAATATCTCCGGGATGCACATGCCGGATCAGATTCTGATTGATCTCCAATGTGACGCCCCTTCTTCCTTCCAAGACCATTGCCACACCCATGGCAGCGTCTGCCACAATGGTCATAATGCCGCCATGGCAGTAGGTCAAACTGTTCAAAAATTCTTCTTTTACCAAAAGTTCCACCGTTGCTCTGTCATGATTTGCTCTGACTAATTTTAACCCAAGTTTTTCCCAACAGCCGGAATTTTCATAATACTCTTTCAGTTTTAAAAAATCGATCTCATATTTTTCTTCCAATGTACCACCTCATTGCCGTCTGTTATAGCTCCATGCTTTCTCCGTTTCCCAAGATCGTTACCGGTACGGGAGATTTTTCTTTTAATCGGCAAGGATCCTGCTCAATGGCCCCAAACGTATTGTAATGGATCGGCAGCACTCCTGCGGGCTCAATAAAGTCGATCGCTCTCAAGGCTTCTTCTATATCCATGGTATAGAACCCGCCAATGGGGAGAATGGCCAGATCCACTTGTTCTCTTTTTAATAACTGCATATCCGCCATAAGTCCCGTATCTCCCGCGTGATAGACTTTTTTCCCATCCATTTCTATCACATATCCGAATGCCAAACCGCCATATAAGGTTCCATGATCCGTATTGATCCCGGAAGTGTGCAGGGCGTTGGTGGCTTTTAACCTGCCAAAAGGCATTTTGATCCAGCCGGTGGGCTGAAATCCGATACACTCGATCCCAAAACTTCCCACATAGCCCGCTATTTCAGGATTGCTGACCACTACAGCATTCTTTTCTTTTGCGATCTCTATTGCATCTCCCAAATGGTCGTAATGTCCGTGCGTTACCAAAATAAAATCTACTTTTCCCAGGGATTTCAATCCTTCTTCGTCCCCTCTTCCTCTAAAAAAAGGATCTACTAACACAGAGTATTGTTCGTTTTCTATTTTTACCGCCGCATGTCCGTAATATGTTATTTTCATAGACTTTCTTCCTTTCTTTTTCTATCGTTTTCTATGACCGCTCCCGCATATTTTCCTCTGCAATCTCTGTTTTGTAGCTTTACGATACAGAAACTCTTTGTCCTTACAAATCTATTCTTTGCAATTTCCTCTTTTATAAACAAAAAAAGCTATAGTACGATAGCTTTCGGACAAACCAAATAGATTTTAAAGCAAAATGATATCGATCCGCTCTTCTGTAATCCATGCTTTTTTGTCCCATTCTCCATACAAAGAATTTCCTCCATCGTATCTGTATCCTGTTCTTGCCTTCCTTTTCGCATTATAAAAGCATCGAGGATTGAACCAATTATACCGCAAAAATCAGCTAAAATCAATTTTCTTCTCCTTTGATTTAAGTTTCATTTCAGAAAACATTGTTATACTAAAAGAAAACCGAGGAATGTATTTTGCGTCGCTTCGGTCTGTGTTATAATGGATAAAACGGAGGGATCCCTATGCGTATTTTGATCGTGGAAGATGAAGTCAGGCTTTCTGACGCTTTGAGCCAGATCCTTACAAAAAACAAATATACGGTGGATGTGTCTTACGATGGAGAAAG
>JAEEYS010000081.1 GCA_016288255.1 Bacillota bacterium | reverse complement strand
TTAAAATCGTATTTCATATGCCGTAAATTCCCCTTTTCTCTATCATAAAATTTTAAATCAATCCATTCCATAAAAAAACGTCCCTAATTGCTTAGGGACGAATGGTTCCTCACCCGTGTTACCACCCTAGTTGACATCATTAAATACAGATTGTCCACTCGTTTCATGCGATATCGGACATGGACCGTTTTTTCTTCCAGGCGAGTTCTAAAACATCCTGTACTGCCTTACACCCTCCGGCAGCTCTCTGCCACATTTTGCTTTATACTACTCCTTCATTTTTTTACAGTATCCGATTTTTGATTATTATAAACGAAGCAAACCTAATTGTCAAGGGAATAGACCTCTGCATCGGCCCACAAGTGTTCCAGATTGTAAAAAGCTCGCTCTTCTTCTTCAAATACATGAACGATCACATCGGTAAAATCAAGCAAGACCCATTTTCCTTCATCGTAGCCTTCTTTGCTGTAGAGAGTAAACCCGTTTTCCTCTCCTTTTTCAATCACATTGTCTACGATCCCTTTTACCTGCCGATAAGAACCGCCGCTTGTGATCACGAAATAATCCGTTACGGATGATACATTGCGAAGATCCATCACAACTGTATTTCTTGCTCTTTTATCATCTGCCGCATCCACCACAACGTTCAGAAGTTTATTTTTTAAATTCTGTATTTCCGCTGCTCCCATGTGCGCTTTATTCCTCTCCTTCTATGGCATTTTTCCCAATAATTACCGTTAAATCATATTCCGCTTCTTCTCCTTCCGGGAGCGGATCCCGTTTTTCCAATTTATATTGCCCCACTCCGAAAGAGTTGGCGATCTTTGCGCAAAGTTTCTTCATGTCACCTACATTGTCAATATATTCCGTTATTTTATAATCTGCATTATCAGCTTGTCCGATTTCTACGATATTAAAACCCATTTCCTGCAGCGCTTCTGCTCTTTCCTTCACGAATTCGCTGTCGCCGCAGCCGTCCAAAATCCGTATTTTGACCGCTTTGTCTTCTTCGTTCTCGATCGGATTGATGTTTTTGATCAAAGAATCGATCATTTTCTTCGTTTCTTCTTTGTCATGATAGAAATACCATGCGCCGCCCGATATCTTCGCTTCCCCGGGAATGGTTTCGTTTTCCATATTGTCCACGTCCATTTCTTTTAAAAGTGGAATATAAGAAAGGATCTGTGTTGGGCTTAGATCCGTCACTACATAATCGGATAACGTTTTTAACAAAGAAGGTATCTTTATAATGATAGACGGTGATTTTAATCTGTGAAGCGCCGCTTTGATAAATTCCTGCTGCGCGTTGATCCTGCCGATATCCGCATTTTTATAGCCTCGATACCGCAGAAATTCCATCGCCTGCTGTCCGTTTAACGTTTGTTTCCCTTCTTCGAAATGGATGTGCAGATTTCCCGCGTTGTCATCATAATTCATGCTTTGCGGAATTTCGATCTCGATCCCGCCCAAATCGTCTACAATCTTTTTCAACCCATCATAATCTATGGTTACATAATGGTCGATATCGACATGAAATACATCTTCGATCGTATCCACCGTCATCTGCGGTCCGCCGTAAGAATGAGCCGAATTGATCCTTGACTTTCCTTTGGGCCTTCCCACAACCTGCACTCTGGTATCTCTCGGTATGGAAACCAGTCCCATATGTCCGTCATAAGTATCATAAGCCAAAATCATATTGGTATCGCTTCTTTTATTTGTTTTGGTGTCGCTGTCCAACCCCAAAATCAATAAATTGGAAACACTGGGCTCAATCGCTTCATACCCATCTTCCACATTCGTATCGTCTTCGATCAATCCGTCACCGCTCAAGCTTCTCAAATACGCCCAAGCTCCGCCTGCCGTGATACATATTAACGCCAGTAAAATCACAAGAACATATTTTAATATTTTCTTTCCTTTATTTCCCTTATTATTTGCTTCCTTCATTTCCATTTCGTCTTCTCTTGTCATTTGCTTTTCTTTCCCCTTTGTTCTTTCACCGTTTTCACAAAAACGTTTCTGACCTCTATCGTTTTTGGATGTAAATAATCTTGCTTTGCCAAAACATAGCCTATAGTTCTATCGATATAAAGCAGTATCGCCAAATCTAAATTTTTCTTTGCCAAATGCCGTATTTTATAAATATCCGGATAACTCCGCTGCGGTTCTATCCCGTCAGCCAAAAAGATGATCTTCTGCACCAAAGTCATCTGCGTATCGCCAATGGTATGAAAAGCGATCGCTCCCAAAATCTCTTCGTCCTTGATACCAAGTTCATGCTCTGCCAGTTTTGCCCCAACCGGCCCATGCAGCACTTTTAGATTGCACATCATATTGTCATCCAAAGGGATCTGATATTTTTTTGCCGCTTCGATCAATTCCTGATAACTCATCCTTTTCGCGCAATCGTGCAGCAACGCACTCACGGAGATTTTCTCCAAGTCTGCGTGATAGATCCGCCCCAGCATCAAGGCAGTTTCCTCTGTTCTTACAGAATGGGCATATCTTTGCTCTTTTAGATTCGATTTTAAGTATTGTATGATTTCTTCTCTGTCCATGCAAAACTCCAACTTATTCTTCTATATAAAGACGATGGTCTTTGATATATTGTTCCACTTTTTCATCTACCATATATTTGATGCTTCTGCCTTCTTTGACTCGTTTTTTGATATCGGTAGAAGAAATATCCATAGCCGGTATTTCAACAAAATAGAGGTTGGCGTGAAAATTTTTTCTTAATTCTTCTATTTTCTTTACCAACACATCCGAATAGTAACCCGGACGTGTCACCCCTATAAAGCGGCAGGACTTCAGCAATACTTCAGGATCTTTCCATTCCATAATGGAAAGCAAAGAATCCGCTCCCAAAATAAAATAGATCTCCGCGTCCGGAAATTCCGCTTTAAAATGCCTTACCGTATCCACGGAATAACTGTATTCTTCCTTGTCTATTTCATATCTGGAAACCGTAAACTTGTCATTGGAAGCTGTGGCCAAAACCGTCATATGATACCGATCCATTTTATCTGTCAGTTTTTGGCCTCTTTTGTGAGGCGGATTTCCTGCCGGTACAAAAATAACCTGTTCCAAAGAAAAAGCCTCTAAGGCGGATTCTGCCGCCAAAAGATGCCCTAAGTGGATCGGGTTAAAAGTACCACCCATCATTCCAATTTTTCTGTTTTTACAATGCGGAACTTTTTCCCCAGAAACCATCACGACTTTCTCCCTAAAAATAAACTACCATTATTTTACTACAGAATGTATGATTTATCATCTTTTTTTTACGAATTGTGACTTTTTCATTATAGCATAAAAAAGTCATTCTCGGTAAAGAATGACTTTTTTGCTCCTGTATTTTCTATCTGATTTTTCTATTTCAAAGATTCTTTTGCCTGATTGACTATATTTTCAACGGTAAAACCATATTGTTTCATGACCTGTTCGCCTGGTCCGGAAATGCCGAATCGGTCTATACCGATTATTTTTCCCTTTTCCCCCGCATATTGATACCAAGGAGCTGTGATGCCGGCTTCCACACACACTCTGGCTTTTACACCGGAAGGAATTATTTCTTCTTGATATTCTTTTGCCTGTTTTTTGAACACTTCCAAGGAAGGCATGCTGATCACTCTGGCATGGATCCCTTCTTGTTCCAGTACTTCTCCCGCTTTTAAGATCAGTTCCACTTCAGAACCGGTAGCCATCAACAAAACGTCGATATCACCTTGTCCGAAATCTTTTAACACATAAGCGCCTTTTTTGGTATTTTCGTTTGTTTCCTTCAAAAGCGGAACATCCTGTCTGGTCAAAATAAAAGCGACCGGTTCCTCTTTGTGATGTATCGCATAATCCCAGGCGTATACGGTTTCTTTTGGATCCGCAGGACGAAATACCGTCACATTCGGAATGCTTCTCAAAGCAAATACTTGTTCAATGGGTTGATGGGTCGGCCCGTCTTCTCCCACAAACAAACTGTCATGTGTAAAAATATAAATGATCGGCAGTTTCATCAAAGCTGCCATCCGAACAGCCGGTTTTAAGTAGTCACTGAAGGATAAAAAGGTGGAAACATACGTGCGGAATCCGCCATGCGCCGTTATCCCGTTTGCAATAGCGCCCATAGCATGTTCCCGAATACCGAAATGGATGTTTCTGCCTGTGGCGTCATCCCCGCTGACACTGCCGCCGTCTTTGATCACGGTTTTGTTGGACGGGCCCAAATCAGCCGATCCGCCGATCAGATTCGGTACATTTTTGGCAATATTCTGCAGCGCATCACTGGAAGCGCTTCTGGTAGCGGCAGCTTTCAAGTTTTCTATGAATCCGTCATCCAGAACCTGCCCTTCTTCATACATGCCATGGACATATTGGATAAATTTCCAATATTCTTCCGGATATTTTAACTGGTAATACATCAAAAGCTGATTCCATTCCTCTTCCTGTTCTTTTCCTTTTTGCACATAGGCTTTTCTTTCTTCTTTGACCTCTTCCGGCACAAAAAATTCTTCTTCCCATGTTATTCCCAGATTTTCTTTGGTCTTTAAAACTTCTTCTTTGCTCAAAGGAGAACCATGCACCCCGGCTGTATTTTCTTTGGGGCTGCCGTATCCGATCTTTGTTTTGACAACAATGATACTGGGTTTTTCTTTTTCGTTTTTGGCCTCTTCTATGGCTTTTCCGATAGCGTCTATATCATTGCCGTCCTCTATAAAAAGCACCTGGAAGCCGGCGCCTTCAAAACGCTTCTTACTATCCTCCGTAAAAGTAAGATCTGTAGACCCTTCGATGGTAATATTATTGGAATCGTATAATACGATCAACTTCCCTAGTTTTAAATTTCCTGCCAAAGACATGGCTTCATAAGAAATCCCTTCCATCAAACAACCATCCCCTACCAAAACGTAGGTATAATGATCGATCAAAGAAATCCCTTCTTTATTGAAACGAGCAGCCAACATTTTTTCCGCTAATGCCATACCTACCGCATTGGCGATGCCTTGTCCCAACGGTCCTGTGGAAATTTCCACTCCTTCTGTCACACCATATTCCGGATGGCCCGGCGTAATGGAACCTATCTGACGGAAATTTTGGATATCTTCTATGGAAACGGGATACCCGAACACATGCAGCACCGCATATAGCAAAGCAGAGCCATGACCTGCCGATAGTACAAATCTGTCTCGATTCACCCATTTTGCGTTGCCGGGATTATATTTTAAATGGTGTGCGTAAAGTTCATATACCATTGGCGCGGCACCCAAAGGCAGACCCGGATGTCCGGAATTTGCTTTTGTGATCGCTTCTACAGAAAGCATACGAATCGTATTGACACTTAACTGATCCAATTGGTTACTCAAAACATTCATCCTCTCTACTTATAATTTTGTGCTGTATCAATCAAAATCTTTTACATCAAATCCTTGGTCTAAAATAGCATTGGCAATATCGTTGATCGTTATTTTCTGTTCGTCATATTCTCCCTTGACCATGCCTGTGTTTAGCTGTACATCGATATTTTCCACTCCGATAATGGATAATGCG
>JAEEYS010000080.1 GCA_016288255.1 Bacillota bacterium | reverse complement strand
GGATATACTGCTCTTTTCCCGTTTCCCGATTGATACGCCGGAACCGTTTGACGAACCGGTCAAAAACGTCCTTGCCCGGTTTGTTCATCAGCTTCAAAACATCTTCGTTCACGTGTTCCGGAGCAACTTTCAAAAGACCGCTGATGTGATGTTCACACAGTTCCCGCAAAAAGCGGTCGTCTTTATCCAGCATGATATAATCGTAGCGAAGCCCCGACCGTATAAAAACTTTTTTGATCTGAGGGTGGCTTCGTATCTTTTTTAGCAGGACGATATAATCCTGATGATCCGCCTCGATATGTTTGCAAGGGGTGGTGCCCAAGCAGTGTCTATGAGGACAGACGCCCACTTTGGACTGCTTTTGGCAAGAGGGTATGCGGAAATTGGCCGTAGGGCCGCCTACATCGTGGATATAGCCTTTGAAATCCTTGTCGCGAGTCATGAGATCGGCTTCTTTCAAGATAGATTCGTGACTGCGGGAGACCACCATACGCCCTTGATGGAATCCGATAGCGCAAAAAGAACAGGCGCCGAAACAGCCTCTGACAGAGGTGATGGAAAATTTGACTTCTTCCAAAGCCGGTATACCCCCATCCTTTTCGTAAACAGGGTGGTAGGTCCTTTCAAAAGGCAGTTCATACAAGCTGTCCAGCTCTTCTCTCAATAAAATGGGACTGGGCGGATTTTGCACCAGATACCGGTTGCCGTGAGGCTGCACCAATGTTTTGCCGCGAATAGGGTCTTGCTCTTGATATTCTTTTAAGAAGGCTTTGGCATAGGCCTTTTTGTTTTCACTGATCTCCTCAAAAGAGGGCAAAAAGATTTTGGGATCGGCCACCTCTTCGACAGAAGAAGTCAAATAAGCGGTGCCGGGCACAAAACGGATGTCTTTTGCGGGGATCCCCGCTTCCAGATATTCCGCGATCTGCAGCATGGCTTTTTCGCCCATCCCATAGACCAAAAGATCGGCTCTGCTGTCCAGCAAAATAGAGCGGCGCACTTTATCGTCCCAGTAGTCATAGTGGGCAAACCGTCTTAAACTGGCTTCCAGACCGCCGATAACGATAGGTACGTCCTTATAGGCTTCTTTGATACGGTTGCAGTAGACGATGGTGGCCCTGTCCGGCCGAAACCCGATCTTGCCGCCGGGAGAATAGGCGTCCTGCTTTCTGCGGATCTTGTTGACGGAATAATGGTTCACCATGGAATCCATGTTGCCGCCTGTGACGATAAAAGCCAAATTGGGCTTTCCCAGCTTTTGAAAATCCGAGGTGTCCTGCCATTTTGGCTGAGAAATGACGCCCACGGTATACCCTCTGTCTTCCAAAAGACGAGAGATCAGGATCCCTCCGAAACTGGGATGGTCCACATAAGCGTCTCCCGTGACCAAAATAAAGTCTAAAGCGGTCAGCTCTCTTTTTTTCATATCTTCTTTTGAGATAGGTAAAAACATCATGTCATCCTCTTTTTCTTAGCCTGTTATTATTGTAACTGTTTTTGAGCCGTTTCGCCACAATCATTTTGAAGCATAAACAAAAGTCGGTATCGAAAAAGAAAAAGAGCCCCGAAAGGATCGCTTTGGGAGCTCTTTGTAAAATCTGCCTATTTGAGACCGCCGCAATAGATGCGGATCGCTTCGGCGGTAAATGCTGCGGTGCCCGGCCCGCCTGCCTGATCGATGTTGTCTGTCATTTCTCCGCCGCAGGCATACATTTGGCCCAGTCCGGACAAAATTTCCGGAGTGCAGGTATAAAAATGCGCCGTGATATAGTCCTGCAGCTTTTTGACCTGCGCCTGTACGGGCGAAGCGGCAGGGTCTTCCTTGCGCAGAGCGCCGAAGGAGACGAAAAGATCCATCAATCCTTTTATGACGCCGTTTCTGTCTTCTTTGGTCCAAGATCGGCTTTTTTCCTCGAATTCCTGATATGCGGGGGTCTGTCCCCAGGTTTCTTTGGCCTGTTTGGCGTATTCGTCTAATTTTTTGGTATCAAATGCGGAAAAGTCCATTTGTTTCCCTCCTGTCGATTTCAATTTGCGGGCAAAGGCGATCAAGTTTTCCAGACGCTCCTTTTTTAAGCTCAATAACCGGATCTGCTGTTCCAGCGCTTTCATCCGGTCAAAGTCGGGGCGGGTCAAGATCTGTTTGATGTCGGTCAAAGAAAATTCCAGTTCCCGAAAAAGCAAGATCTGCTGCAGGGTCTCTAAGGCTGTATCGTCATACAGCCGATAGCCGGCGTCTGTTCTGGATACCGGTTTCAGCAAACCGATGGTGTCGTAATATTGCAGGGTGCGTATACTCACGCCTGCCATTTCGCTGACCTGATGTACGGTATACATTTCCATTCCTCCTTTCCCTAAGACCATCTTAAACCATAACGTTAGGTGAGGGTCAAGAACTTTTTCAAAAAGCAAAAGAAAACCCCGCAAAAAGTTTTTGTAACCTTTTTGCAGGGTGAACCGTAATCCCAAAAAGTCATCTTTTTTTGATGGGATGCCGAATGACCGTTTTTAATTTTTCCGGCGCTACTTTTCTGGCGTCGCTCAAATAGATCTCATGGTGATATCGTTTGTCGGTGATATCGAGAACGTATCCTTCCGCAGCCATATACTCGTGCATTCCTTCTACGGTTTGAGGCTCTTCGTCATAAGGCCCTATATGCATGCACTGCACGGAAAGCCCTTCTTCATACGGGAAAAATTCCACCTTGGAAAAGTCGGTTTTTTTCTTTTTTTCCGCTTCGTTAATTGCCCAGTCTACATCTTTTTTTGTGACGAAATCCGGCAGACGGATTAAAGAGATCCATTGAAAATCTTCTTTGCGGGCATAGTCCACATCGGCAAGACCTTCCTGCCACCAGAATCCTTCCAAAGGCGGCACCACATAATCGAAATAGCCTTCGATGCGGTGATCGGTTTTCTTGCTCATTTTGATGGTGAACGCGATCCCATACAAAAGGCTGATGGATTGTTTGTATTCGCCGTCTTCCCGATTGGGATCCCCTTTTCCTCTGACCGCCAGATAGTTCATAGGGGGAACCGTCACGATGGAAGGCTTATTTTTGGGAAGATAAAATTCTTTATACTCTTTTTTATAATCAAATGCCATAGTTTCACCTCTTTGTTTTTTTGTGCGCAGTGATGACAGTATAGCTGGAAGCGTTGATGGTGATGATCACATCGTCCACCGAAACATACCAGTTTTTACCTTTTCTTTCGATCAGCGCGTCAGCTCGGCAAAGCTGTTTTTTGATCCAGGGCACCACGTCCTCTGTTACAAGAGAAAGGTTTTTTCGGATCCGCACTGCGCCAAGGGGTGTGGTATGAAATTTTTCTTTGTTTTCAAGTAAAGCGGTCATCATGTTCTCCTATAGGATAGCCGGCTTATCCCAAAATCATTCCTCAATGATAATGAGCTCTTTCGGGAAATGATTCAAGACCTTTAAGCCTTCTTCCGTCACGAGAACGATATCTTCGATCCGAACACCCAAATCGCCTTCCAGATAGATCCCTGGTTCTACGCTGAAGGCCATGCCCGGAACCAGCGGGGTTTCCTGCCCGATCCCAACACCGGGGGCTTCGTGGATATCCATGCCGATCCCATGACCCAGCCGATGGATGAAATAGTCGCCGTAGCCTGCTTCCGTGATCACGTCTCTGGCGATTTTGTCCAGATCTTTGGCAAGCATGCCGATTTGGAATTCTCTTTCGGCTTTGAGATTGGCTTTTAGTACTGTGTTATAGATCTCAACGAATTTGTCGCTTGGCTTGCCGAAATAAAAGGTTCTGGTCATATCGCTGAAATAACCATTATAAGTGGCTCCAAAGTCGACCAAAAGAGCGGCCCCTTCTCGGATTTTGGTCTGTCCGGTGGTATGATGGGGAGAAGCCGCGTTTTCTCCTACCGCGGCGATACCGGACCCGTCGGAGATCATGCCGTTTTTGGTCATATTGTTGATCAGCTCATTTAAAAATTCCTTTTCCGTTTTGCCGATCCAGCCGCCTTTTTCGATGGTTTGCTTTAAGCTCAAGTCTGCCAGCTCACTGGTTTTTTCCAGATTTTTTCTTTCTTCTGCGTCTTTGATCAGACGAAGTTCCGTGATCCCTTTGCTGCCCAGTACAAACTTGGACTGAGGGAATTTTTCCTGGATGGAAAAGAGGATCAAAGAAGGCAAAGAGCCGTCTACCGCCAAAGTGTCGGTTTTGATCTTTCTTTTTTCCGTTTCCGCTTTTAACAGATCATAGCCGCTGATACTGTCATCCCAATAAGCGACTTCCGAAACAGGTGTTTCGTCGATATGCGGTTTGTAGAGCCGGTTGGCGATAAAGAAAGGTTCTGCGTCCTGGGAGATCACCAAGACCAAAAGCCGTTCGTCCACCATGGCGCCGTAGTTGGATACATATTTCAAATTGGCGCAGGGGGACAGCAAAAAAGCGTCGATCCCTTCTTTTGCCATATATGCTTTTACTTTTTCGATTCTGTTTTGATATAGTGCTTGATCCATGATTTTACTGAATTCCTTTCTCTCAAATATTGTTATTTTACTTTACCCATCAATTCCACGGGAATGTCGTCCGGATCCCGAAAATAGACCCACATTTCGTCTCCGTCTCTTTGGGGAATGGAAGGAATGGAAACGCCCGCTTCTTTCAAGCGATCGAATTCCGCCATAAAGTCTTCCACAAAATAGGCGATATGCATGGAGCCTACCGTATTGGGCTTGACCGCTGTTTCCCGTTCGGAAGCAGGGCTTTTATAATGAAGCAGTTCCAAAATCGCATCATCAAAGCCCGGCAGTTTTAAATTGGCGGAGCGAAGAACGACGTTTTCCACACCGATCCCCTTGGAATTTTCTTCCGCCGCTTTGCCTTCAGAATAACCGGGGGAGATTTTGACAAAAGGAAATTGTAAAACATCCCGATAAAACGCTACAGATCTTTCCAAATCACTGACCGTTACACCTACATGAACAAATCGTTTCAAAAAAATCTCTCCTTTCCCATTTCATGATAAAAATAGGAAACCACTCTTCTCATAGCGGGAGAATAGTTTCCCATCTTGTTACAGGTCGCTGTTATGATATCAGATGTTTAATTTTGTGCCGCAGAATTCACAAATATTTTGTTCATTCATATAGCTGCCGCATTCCGGACAGATCTCCGGTTCTTCCCCTTCGGCTTTTTCAATAACAGGTTCATTGACTTGGGTCCCGCAAAACTGGCAAAAGACTTCTTCGTCGTCCACAAAACTGCCGCATTCCGGACAGACACTGTGCGCAACGCCGTCGTCGTCTGTGACTTGTTCTACGTCACGAATGGTCAATTCCTGCGCTTTTGCGCCGCATTGGCTGCAGTAGGCGTCTTCTTTGGGAAGCACTCTTCTGCAGTTGGGGCAGATATGCATCTCTTCGGATTGGAACATATCCTGTTCCGCTTCATCCTTTGGTTTTGGTTTTTCTTCTTCTCTGTAATAATCTTCTTTCATACGGGCGATCTCACCCAGATACCCTTTGACTTCTTCACAAAGACCGTCGATTCGTTCCCGGTTGATGGGGCTTTGGATCAAATAAGCGGTGAAGACTTCTTCCCCGATCTCTGTTTTTTTGTCTTTGATCTTATTTTCCAATTTCATAATATCGACTTTTAGTTTTCCCTGGCTGGCCAGATCCGCCGATTTTTTGCCGATGGCGTTGGCAGCCGAAGAGATGGTACCCGATAATTTTTTTAAGAAATCATCCATACTAACAAATCCTTTCTCATCTTCTCTTGCTTTTATTGTAGCATAAGTAAGCGGGAACACAAGTTTATTTTGCCTAAAGTTTTGAGGCGGGCTTTCATTGTATATTCTGTGTTTTATTGGTATAATGGATAAAAAGAACGCATGTCGATTGGATCGAAAGGGAAAGAAAGGGAAAGAAAGGTGAGAGGGATGCCGTTTTATAAATATCAGTGCAAGGACTGCGGACATCGGTTTTTGGCTTCCGGCAGGATCTGCTGTCAGATCATTCCCTGCCCCCATTGTGTCAGTCCCAAAACGGAAAGAGATTACAAATTGTTAAAAATCATGCCGACGCCCAAAAAGAACACAGCGTCTACAAAATAAAATCAAAAAGGGAAGCAAAAAGGCAAGGAGGATTCCTTGCCTTTTTAGTGAAGAAAAGGGATCAAAAAACAGAGAAGACCCTTAAAAAGAAAGAGAAAAGGAAAAAGAGGCAAGAGAAAAGACGATAAAGGGCGTATCTGGGCATAAAAAGAGAGAAACAGAAGGAGGAAACAAAATGAAAGGAACCGCTTACGGCGTGGGAGTCGGCCCGGGGGATCCGGAGCTCATGAGCCTAAAGGCAGTTCGGCTGATTCGGGAAAATGAGGTGATCGCCGTTCCCGGAAAGACAGCGGCAGGGTCTGTGGCTTACCAGATCGCGGTGCAGGCAGTGCCGGAATTGGCAAAAAAGGAATTGGTGCCTGTCGAGATGCCGATGACAAAGGATCTAAAACGATGGAAAGCAGAACATGAAAAGGGAGCAAAACAGTTAAAGCGATATTTGGATCAAGGAAAAAACGTCGTGTATTTGACTCTGGGCGATCCGACGATCTATTGCTCTTTCAGTTATTTACAGCATATTTTGGAAGAGGAAGGCTACCCGGTGGAACTGGTCAGCGGGATCACCTCCTTTTGCGCGGCGGCGGCGCGGTTAAAGACTTCTTTGGCCGAATGGGACGAGGCGTTACATATCCTTCCTGCCGCTTATAAAACCAAGGATACGCTTTGCGGGCAGGGCAATTATGTGTTGATGAAATCCGGCAGTCATCTGAAAGAGATCAAGGAGACGCTCCGTCAAAGCGGACGGCAAGTCAGCGCCGTGGTCAACTGCGGCATGGAAAATGAAAAAGTGTATCACGCGCTGGAAGAGATCCCGGATGATATGGGGTATTTTTCGCTGTTGATCGCGAAAGGACCGCTCAAAGAAGAATAAACGGCAGACGGGAAAGCATTTGATTAGGAAGATCCGCGCTCCTTTTGAAAAGGACGCGGATTTTTTGATGGGATCAATACACTGCGGCGGTATCAATTACCTGTGGCGAAGCGGAAAAACGGCGAAGGCGAAAAGGCTTTTTGGAAACGAGATACAGTCTGCTTTAAAAGACAAAAGGAAAAGAGACAAATCGGGGGATGATTTGTCTCTTTCACAATGGGGAGGAGATAATAGGATTTAAAAAAATCATATTATCTTCTAACGAAATATTGAGATAAAAAATAGTGATCGTGTTGTAAGGTATTTCTGTTCGGTTTTAAAATAAATACCGTGCACCTGTTCTCGCGCTTACACCCCAAGTGCTACTTTTCTTCTCAGCTCAAATCAGGCGTCCTTATGTCACATGAAAGTTCCTACTTACCGCTGCTTCCTCCCGGACCTGACGGGGTTTATAAGTTTTCATTGCACAAGACCCAATCGTCAACACCTTAAAGAAAAGGCAAACCTTAAGATCATAAGCCCTCAAACAAGGAATTCAACCCCGCTATAGCAGATTTCGGGTTACAAGGCACTGCTAACTCCCCGTCTAGCACGGTAAGCCTTTGTTCAAAAGCAATAAAAAAGAATCGTTTAAAAAAATGCGTCCGATCAGGGTCGCATTTATTCTTAAAAAATCTTTCCTTTTTCAGATTTTGCCGTTCAAAAAGGATTTTTGTATGGCGGAGGGGGTGGGATTTGAACCCACGGTAGAGTTTCCCCTACACAGCATTTCCAGTGCTGCACCTTAAGCCGCTCGGACACCTCTCCGCAGTTTAATAAAAATAAAAGATATTCTATTGGATAGGAATACCTATCGCGCATACTATTCTATCATAATTTTTTTTCTTTTTCAACTCTTTGTTGGGAAAAATCTGGTGCCATAAGGATAAGCGCTTCCTGTCCGTATTAGGATACACGTTTGTCCTGATACTATACGCCGCCTTTTTCTTCGTGAGAGAGAGATAAGGCATTTTCCGCTTCCCGGTTTTCTCTTTCTCCTGCCTTCAGTTCTTTGAGCACACTGAGACTCATGGGGATGGCCAGAAGAAAAGTGCAGACTTCCGCGATCGATTGCGTCATCTGGATACCCAACAGTCCAAGCTGGGAGGACAAGAGCAAAATAGCAGGCACATAAAACAGCCCCTGTCTGGACATAGCCAAAACGGAAGCTTTGAAGCTTTTGCCGATGGTCTGCAGCATCATATTGCTCAAAATGATCCAAGAGGACAAGGGAAAAGTGACGCACTGTATCCGCAAAGCCAATGTGCCGATGCGGATAACGTCCAAGTCGTCTTTTCGAAAGACCGTTACGATCTGCGGCGCGAAAAGGAAACCGATGATGCTGATGAAGATAAGAACGCCGACTGCTGTTTTGACGCAGAAATAAAAGCCGTCCATGACTCTCTGATATTTTTTGGCGCCGTAATTAAATCCGCAGACCGGCTGGAATCCTTGCCCGAAACCGATCAGAGCGGAAGAGGCGAACATAAAGATCCGATTGACGATGGACATGGCGGCAATGGCGGCGTCGCCAAAGGGGCCGGCGCAAAAATTCAAGACGATGGTGGAAATACTGGCAAGGCCTTGCCGATAAAAAGAGGGCAGGCCGCCTCTTAAAATTTCTTTATAAATAGCCCAGCGAGGGGTAAAATAGCGAAAGTTCATCCGCAGTGTGCCGCCCGCGCCGGAATTTCGAAGCAGGATCAAAAAACTGATGAATTGGCTGATGATGGTGGCCAGCGCCGCGCCGGTGATCCCCATATGAAATACAAAAATAAAAAGAGGGTCTAAAGCGATGTTCAAGATACCGCCGGTAGTGATGCCGATCATGGCATAAAAAGCGCTGCCTTGAAAGCGCAAAAGGTTATTTAGTACAAAAGAAGCCGCCATATAAGGCATCCCGATCAGGATCAGGCGGATATAAGACTTGGCATAAGGCAAAATGGTCGGCGTAGCGCCCAAAAGCCGCACGAAAGGGTCCAAAAACAAAAGACCGATCAAGGCAAGGGAAAAACCCAAAATGAGAGCGGAAAAAAAGCCGGTGGAGGCGACTTTGGAAGCGTGGGCGTTGTTTTTTTGGCCCAAAAGGCGGGATACATAGTTTCCCGAACCGTTCCCAAAGGTAAAGCCGATGGCTTGGATGATGGTCATCAAAGAAAAAGCCACCCCTACCGCAGCGGTCGCGCTGGTATTGATCTGACCCACAAAAAAAGTATCTGCCATATTGTAGATAGATGTGATCAACATACTGATAATGGTAGGTACCGCCAAAGAGCAAATCAAATTTTTGACAGGGGTGTTGGTCATGTGTTCAAATTTTTCTTCCTGTGTCATACTGTATTTCATGCAAAAACACGTTCCCTTCTATCCTCTATTATAAAATCCGCAAAAATCCTTGTCAATGAAGGGAACTGCCTGCTTGAAAGGGATGATGACAGGGCGGCGAAAGAGGAAGCATCTATGATTTCAATTTATTTCTTGCGATGGTAAAAAAAGAATTTGTATCGGATCGAATTCATGGTATGATAGTTAGTGTATAATTTATAAATTGTTGTATAATTTAAGAAAAGGAAGTTTTCTTATGAGGATCAGAACAGAAAGACAAAAAGGATATTTTGCTTCGTTTTTGGAAGAATTGTTTCCGAAAATGAAAGAGGCCATGCCGCCGGAAAACAGTGTGTCGGTAGCCATTGAGCATGACGGGAACATGGAAGGCAGATTGATCTTTTTGATCTTGGGCAGTGAAGAATATATCCAGGACATTTTATATTATCCGGACAAGACGACCATCGATATGGTCATTAAAACGGAAGAAGATGTTTACGGCAGGATGACGCTTTCCCTGCGGCTGGAATGCCTGAACCGCTTCTATGAAGTGACGGTCTCTCCCGAAGAAGCGGCGCTTCAGGAAGAAATACTGGAAGTATTGAGCACCAATTCCGATATCCATATTTGGGTGACGAATCAAGACAAAGACATGGTGAAATCATTCAGAATGCGCTGGAACGCGCTGGACGCGGAAGAGTTTGAAGAATTTATCATAGATGACGATATGTATCATTTTTTAAACTGAAGAAGAGGTGAAAAATGAAAAGTTTAGGCATTTTTGATATTTTGGGGCCGATCATGATCGGACCGAGCAGCTCTCATACTGCCGGCGCGAATCGGATCGGGCAGGTAGCCAGGCAGATGGCATACGGGGATATTTTGTTTGCGGAAGTCAATCTATTCAATTCTTTTGCCAAAACAGGGCAGGGACATGGTACGGACTGTGCAATCATCGGCGGTCTTTTGGGAATGAAAGAAGACGATGAAGATTTAAAAAATGCGCTTCAAATTGCAAAAAAAGAGAACTTTTCTTATCAGATTCATTTTTTGGATGCGGAAGAGGAACATCCCAATACAGCAGAAATCAAAATGACCTTAAAAAACGGAGAACAGCTGCAGATCAAAGGCAATTCCACCGGCGGCGGCGCGATCCAGATCGTGGAATTCAATAATATGAAAGTTTCATTTTCCGGCAGTTATTTTACGGTAATCGTAAGATATTTGGATTCCCCCGGCATGATCTATCAAATCGCGAAAGTGATGGCGGAGCATAATGTCAATATTGGGTTTATGGATGTGAACCGAGAATCCAAAGGGCAGGAAGCCGTCATGGTCATGGAATGTGACAAAGCGGTGGAAGAAAGCGTGATCAAAAGAATCAAAAGAGATATCGAAGACATTTACGATATCTACATATTTAATCCCATAAAGGATGTTGGATAAGATGAGCTATAATTTTATCAACGGAAAACAATTATTGGAGATCTGTCGGAAAGAAGAAAAGAAGATATGGGAAATATTGATATTGCGGGAATTGGAAGAAACGGATACGACCTATGAAGCCATTATGGAACGGATGGACAAGACCATTTCCGTTATGGATCGGTCCATCGAAAAAGGGCTTCAAGGAGATCAGAGATCCTTAAGCGGTCTGATCGGCGGAGAGTCTCATTTGTTGGAAGAGTATCGGAAAAAAGGAGATACGCTGTTGGGAGACGGCGTATTGAAAGCGGCGGCAGCTTCCATGGCAGTCTTGGAAGTGAACGCGTCCATGGGAAAGATCGTTGCCGCTCCCACGGCAGGCTCTTCCGGTATCATTCCCGGCGGGATCTTGACACTGGGAAAAGAAAGAGGAAAGACAAAAGAAGAGATCATTCGATCTGTGCTGACAGCGACCGCCATTGGATTATTGATCGCGAGAAACGCCACGGTATCCGGCGCGGAAGGAGGCTGTCAGGCAGAGGTAGGCACCGCTTCCGCCATGGCGGCGGGAGGGATCGTGGAATTGATGGGCGGTTCACCGGAACAGGTGCTTACGGCGGCGGCGCTGACCATCAAAAATCTGGAAGGGTTGGTCTGCGACCCCATTGCGGGACGGGTGGAATGTCCTTGTATGAAGCGAAACGCCATTGGGACGGTGAACGCCATGCTTTGCGCGGATATGGCTCTGGCGGGGATACAAAGCATCGTTCCTTTTGACGATGCGGTGGACGCCATGTATCGAGTGGGAAGATCGCTGCCTTATACTTTAAAGGAAACCTCTTTGGGCGGATTGGCCGTTACCAAAACAGGACTTGCTATCACAATGGAGCTCAAAGAAAAAAATGAAAAAAAGAAAAAGCGAAACAGCTGATCACAAAAACAAAAAGAGCAGAAAAAGATCTGCTCTTTTTTTATTTTTCTCTTTGGGAAAGAGGCCCGATGATCTATTTCAATGTTTCGGCCAGTTCGATCTCTTCCCCGTCAGGCCCTTCAAAGAAAGCCACTTTGACAGAACCGTTCAGGGCGACATAAGGCTCTTTGGTAAAGGAGACCCCTTTTTCTTTTAACCGCTTGACTTCTTCTTCCACATCATCCGTGCCGAAAGCAAGATGCGCGATGACGCCTTTGGGCGCAAGAGGCTGGACATATTCTTTGGGACAGATCATCTCCAGCGTAAAATCGTTTAGGGTCAAAAAGACGATCCGGCTTTTTTCCGTTTGAAAGGTCTCTTTGACCTGAAAACCCAGGATATTTTGATAAAACGAAACAGACCGCTCCGGGTCTTTGACGGTAAGGGAAACATGATGACAGTTTAGGATCATGGGGATACTTCCTTTCTTTTTCTTGAACACATTGTAACATAGAAATTTATCACTTAAAATACATAATTTTCATGGTATAATGGATGTAATTACAGATGGATGAGACTGTTTGCCTTGTTTTTTTAAAAAGGAGACAGAAAAAATAAAAAAACAAAGGAGAAAGATCATGCTAAAGACAAATGAAGAAAGACTGGTTATGCAAGCTGCAACAGGAATTATTCGTCATTCTAGAGTGAGAAATCCTTATGTATTGGACAGTCACGGCAATTCCGTCGTGCTGCCTTCCGTAGGCACCATTACCTACAACGTGCAGATCGGAGATTCTGTCTATGGGTTCGAAGGGGATCATTTGGAACCTTCTGTGACCATACAGAACAAAGAAGAGATCTACAATAACAGCTTAAATGTGTATTCCTGCATCGGCAACGAAGCAAAAGTCATCAGCGGCGACGCAAAAGGTGCGGTCGGATATGTGACCGGAACCCATGGGGGAGTGGAACATACCATTATCCATTTTTCCAAAGAAGATATGGAAAACATGGCGCCCGGCGATAATATATTGGTCAAAACCTACGGGCAGGGATTAAAATTACTGGATCATCCCGATATCACCGTTATGAATATAGATCCGGCGCTGTTACAGAGCATGGGGATCGAAGAAAAAGACGGCAAACTGGTCGTGCCTGTGGCAGGGATCGTGCCGGCTTATTTGATGGGTTCCGGACTGGGTTCTCAAAGCGCTCACAGCGGAGATTACGATATTATGGACTGCGATGAAAACGCTATCAAAGAAAATCATTTGGAAAATCTGAAATTCGGTGATTTTGTCTTCTTGCAGGACTGCGATACCTCTCAAGGCAGAGGATATTTGAAAGGTGCGGTAACCATCGGCGTGGTGATCCACGGCGCCTGTGTCATGAACGGACATGGCCCCGGGGTGACGACGGTCTTGGCCAGCAAAACGTCCAATATCGTTCCGAAACTGGATGAAAACGCCAATATCAAAAACTATATTTTCCCAAAAATGAAATAAAGGGGCAGGAAGGAGGCATCCTAATGGGCATACGGGTATTATTGGTGGAAGACGATGAAAAACTCCGCCATTTGGTCAAAACATATTTAATCAAAGAAGGATATCATGTCATGGAAGCAAAGGACGGTTATGAAGCGCTTTTAAAGTTTGAGGAAAAAGGGGCGGATCTGATCATTCTGGATATTATGCTGCCGGACAGCGATGGTTTCACTGTATGTAAAAAAATCAGAAAAGAAGACAAAGTGCCCATTATCATGTTGACCGCCAGAAGTGAAGAAAACGATAAGCTGCTTGGCTTTGAGCTGGGGGCGGACGACTATGTGACAAAACCCTTCAGCCCCAAAGAGCTGATGGCGCGCGCAAAGGCGACGCTAAAGCGAAGCGGTAAGATCACAGATGAAAAGGAAGTCATAGAATTTCAAAATATCAAAATAGACAAAAGCGCGCATAAGGTGTATGCGGACCAAAAAGAAGTGGAACTGACACTAAAAGAATACAGCCTTTTGCTCTATTTTGTGGAAAATAAAAACATTGCTTTGTCCAGAGAAAAGATCTTGGATAATATCTGGGGACGGGATTATTTCGGCGATTACAGAACAGTGGACACCCATGTAAAACTGATCCGCAAAAAAATACCCGGCCTGGACGCGATGCTCCAAACGGTGAGAGGGGTAGGATACCGTTTTGAAATCTTATAGATTTAGAGGTTCCGTGGCGCATAAGATTTTGGGCGGGTTTTTGCTGTTGACTTTTTTGATCATCCTGACCCAATCTGTTTTTGTGACCTATGGACTGGAAGAGTTTTACAAAAGCAGAAAGATTGTCTATTTAAAGAGGCAGTTGACTGCCATAGAGACCCTGTATGATACGGTGGAAGATACCGAAGAGCGGCAGGAAGCCTTGTGGGATATTTCCGCGCAGGCAGGGGGATCCGTTTTAATCTACAACGAGGAGACCAAGACTTATCTCAATATGGGAGAGCGGTATTTGCCGCCTTTGGAATTCTGGGCCTCTTTGGACGCGTCCAATGAAGATTTTTATACCTGCCGCGTGGTAGGCAGTCAATCTTTAAAGGGCTTAGAGTGGTTGATCTGCGCCCAAAAAATGAAGAACGGGGAATGGGCCATCATCGAGATCCCGTTTCGGTCTATCGAAGAAGCGGTGGATGTGTTCCAGGCGTTCTTTATCTATATGATCATTCTTGCGGTGGGATTTTCCCTGATCTTATCCATTTATATCAGCCGTATGATCACAAGACCTTTGATCAAGCTGAATTATCTGGCCAAAGAGATCCAAAAACTGAACTTTTCCGTAAGGTATGAAGGAAACGAAGTGGACGAGATCAGCAATTTGGGGAATACCTTTAATCTGATGAATCAAAAGCTGGAAGAGACCATTACCATGCTCAGACAGGAACTGGCAAAGGAAAAACAGCTGAAAGATCTAAGAAAACAGTTTACCGCCCAGGTTTCTCATGAATTAAAAACGCCGATCTCCATCATCAAAGGCTATGTGGAAGCGCTGCGGGACGATGTGGTAGATTCACCGGAAGAAAGAGAATACTATCTTTCCGTTATCAACGAAGAAACCGATAAAATGAGCAATATGATCAGTCAGCTGCTGGATCTGACCAAGTTTCAAACAGGAAACAGCGATCTGGAATTGGAAACTTTTCCTTTCGGAGAATATGTCAACGAGATTCTGTTAAAATATGACAAGATCTTGAGCGAAAACGAGATCCGGGTGGAATTTGTGGATGAAACAGAAGGCTCAACGGCGGTGGCAGACCGGCTGCGCATGGAACAGGTGATCACGAACCTGTTGAATAACGCCATCAAATATACCGGAAGCGGAGAAACCATCAAGATCACACTGACCAAAAGCAAAAATTTTGTGGTATTTCGCATTTGGAACAACGGGCCGCCTATTCCGGAAGAGGATCTGCCCCATGTTTGGGAGACTTTTTACCGAGGAAAGAACAAAAAAGGCGGCAGCGGGCTGGGGCTGGCTATTGCCAGGGAAATATTGGATCATCACGGCAGCAACTACTATATCCGCAATATCCATGACGGGGTAGAAGCGGGATTCACACTGCCTATTTCCATTCAGGTGGAAGGAGAGGAAGAACATGGAGAAGAAGTATAATGATCGGGAAGAGATTTTAAAAGCGGCTTATGAAAAAGGGCTGGAATACGAAGGCGTCTTTAAAGGATGCGCCAGATGTTCCGCGGCGGTGCTGCAGGAAGTGCTGCCGAGTGCGCCGCAGGACAAAGCTTATATCAAAGCGGCGACCGCGCTGAGCGGCGGAGCGACTTCCACCAGAAACGCCAACTGCGGCGCTTTTACGGGCTGCGGCATCATGGCGGGAGCTGTTTTTGGACAAGATTCGCTAAAAGAAAAAAGCGGCAAAGAAATGGAAGCCATAAGAGGCGTATTCCAAAAATTCCAAGACACTTACGGCAGCGTTCTTTGCAAGGATATCCGGCCCCAGGTTAAAGGCGAATGCACCTTGGTGGTAGCCAGGGCCTGCAGGTGGGCCGCGGAAGTCTATTTGGACCTGCTGGAAGAAGATCCTCATGACACCGAAAGCAAATAAAACAGATCATTTTTAAAACAAAAGGGAGAAAAGTAAAACTTTTCTCCTTTTTTGTTCTGTTTCGGCAAAAAAAGAAGAGAAAAGGAGAAAAAAAGATCAATCTTGAGAAAAATAGCTGAAATGAGAGATTATTTCTGAAAAAAGAAGATTTTTGCTTCACTATTCAATTTTTTGAGGAGAAATGCCCT
>JAEEYS010000001.1 GCA_016288255.1 Bacillota bacterium | reverse complement strand
TACACATGTGCTGAAAATAAATACTTACGGCTCCACAGGCAGCGCTGACGCATACCATGTGATCATCAACCAGAATCAAGAGATCGTAAAGCTGACAGACCAGCAGTTTTCCGATGGTGTTTTATCTTTGACATTTCAGTCGGTTTCCAAAGGAAAAGTATGGGTCGATATCATAGGCCCGGAAGGTTTTTCCTATATGGAATCCCTTTATGTACACCCTTTTGGTATCATCACCGAAGACAATTATTTTGGGAACAGTACAGGAAGCCGGATCATTCCCATTGCCACCACCTTCTATTTGGCTGTACTTCTGTGGGGGCTGATCCGACAATACCGAAAAGATGTTTCAGAGAATCTCTATCGATACGGAAACGTCAGACGCTTGGGGTTGATCCTTTATCTAATATTCCTTTTATTGAATCAAATCCCTCATATTTTCAACTATAGCGGGCTGCTCACGTCAGCCAGGTCGATATTAGGCTCCGCATCTTTTTTCTCCGGTCTTTTACTGCCGATCGCCTTTATCGTCTTTATTTTCGTCACCATCAGCAACATTCAGCTCATGCGAAAAGAAGGCCGCAACTGGAAAAATATGCTTGGCTGTATTTTTGGTATATTGGTTTGTTTAAGCACCCTGTTTCCCTTCGTTCTCGGAGAATTTCTGCAGCGGACAACCATCGTAGATGTCCATAACGAAAACGGTGCCGCCCTTTATATCGAAATGATCGTGGAAAACATCATTCTTGTATTCATATCCTATCTGGAATGTATCCTGTTGGGAACGATCGTTCTCGGCATCAAAGCCGCCAAGAAAGTCCCGTCATTTGATAAAGATTATATCCTGATTTTAGGTTCTCAAATCAAAAAAGACGGCACCTTGACAAACCTTCTGAAAGGAAGGGCAGACAGAGCGATCGAATTTGCCCAAATGCAGAAAAAAGAGACCGGAAAGGATCTGATCTTTGTTCCTTCCGGCGGTAAAGGCTCGGATGAAGTGATCTCCGAAGGGGAAGCCATCAAAAATTATTTGGTCGGCACCGGTATCGGCGAAGACCGTATCCTTGTGGAAGACCGATCTGCCAACACCTATGAGAATTTGCAAAATTCCATGGATCTCATCTGGGAGCAAACCGGCACATACGATTCAAAGATCGCTTTTTCCACCACCAATTATCATGTCTTCCGCGCGGGGATCCTCGCTACCCGGCAAGGGATCCATGCGGAAGGGATCGGCAGCCGCACAAAAAGCTATTTCTGGATCAATGCTTTTATTCGGGAATTCGTCGCTACTTTGTATGCCGAGCGAAAAGCGCATATTAAGACCATTATCGTATTGGTCTTGATCGTACTGGCCATGATCGCTATGGTATGCCTGTCCAATTTTTTATAAATATCATGAAAAAGCAAAAATTTCTGTCTTCTTCCCTAAAAGAAGATTCCTTATGGCTACAAGTATAAAAGCATTCAAAAGCCTGCTGAAACACGTTTCAGCAGGCTTTTCTTTTACCTGTATCTAATTTAAAAAAGTCCTTCCGTTGCTGTATAGCACCACTGTACCGTCTAAATCTGTTCGATATACGGTCACTTTATATTTTTTCAGCGTATCCATTGTTTCCTGATGAGGATGCCCGTAGCTGTTGTTCTTTCCGCAGCTGATCACCGCGAGTTTCGGCGCCACCGCTTTGATAAAACTGTCCCCGGACGAAGTATTGGATCCGTGATGCCCAACCTGGAGCACATCCGCCTTGATAGTTGTTTTTTGCGCTAAGATATCGTTTTCATTGATCGTTTCCGCGTCCCCGGTCAAAAGGAAATTCGTGCCCATAAAAGAACAGTAAAGCACAATGGAATAGTCATTGGAACTGCTGTATTTCTCCCTTTGTGGACTTATCACCGCCATTTTTAAATCTGCCATTTGATACCGATCCCCGCTTTTTACCGTTTCCTTTGGAACTTTCTTCTCCTCCAGGACCTGCATCATGCTTTGATATGTTTTGGTGTTTGCCGTTTCATTGGTCATCATGGCACGGTCCACCTGAAATGCCGTAAGCACCTGATCCATTCCGCCAATGTGATCCGCATGCATATGCGACATGACCGCGTATTCCAAATGCCCCGTGATCCATTCTTTTAAATAGGCAGTCAATGATTTTTCTGTTTTATTGTCTCCCGCGTCAAACAAAAGCTCGTTGCCCTTGGAATCTTTGACCAACACGCTGAGTCCCTGTCCCACGTCGATAAAATGCAAAGACAGCATGTTTTGCGTGAGTCCCATATCATAGGCTTTTTCCTGCCGTACCGTATTGTGCGCTACCAGCTCTTCTATCAGCGTTTCGTCCTTATCTTTTCTTTTGGCGGCCAAAGCGCAGTAAGAAACATAAGCCACATGCCCTCTCAAAAACCGCTCTGATTTTAATTTATTGAAAAAAACCGTGTCAAAAATGTGTAAAAGCAAAGCCTTTTCCACCGCGTCTTCATACCTGAAATCCCCTTTTTGATCATTATATCCCAGCGCTCTCAGGATAAAGGTCAAGTATGCTTTTGCTTCTATGGGCAGATCGGAGCCGAATCGGCTTTGACTGATCCCATTGGTCAATCCCATGCTGTAAGCGTAGTTCACATAGTTTTTGCCCCAATCCGGCACATCTGTAAAAGCATGCTTTTTCTGACTAAACTGCAGCGCATCCTCTTCTCTTCCCAAAAAACGGATCAGCAGGACCAGCCCTTCCAGCCGAGACGGCGCCCTTTCCAGCTCAAAGCCCTTTTCCGTTCCCAAAAACAGATTCAGCTCATTCAATTTTTCGGCATAAGGAGTATATTCATTTGTCTCGCTTGCCGCCGTTACATAGATCCCGATCAACAGTATAACAGAAAGGATGATCGCTGTTGCGGCAAAAAGTTTCTTTTGCAAACTTTTCTGTTTTGCTCTCTTTTTCATCTGATCCAAATTTGCTTTCCCTTCTTTCCAATCTGACCCGTCTTATTGCGCTTCTGTCGCTCCGATCGATCTGTCAATGTTTTGCAGAAACTCTTTGATCTTACGATTCACTTCATCCGGCTGATCCGTATTTGCATTATGTCCGGCATCTTTGATCCAAATAAGCTGAAGGCCCTCTTCTTTGGCCCATTTTTCATTGTATCTTTTTGCCGAACCTGCCTTATCCTTTTCTCCGCAGATCAATAGCGCGGGACAATATATTTTATAAGGCAGATCCGCTTCATACGCTTCCGCCAGCATACGGTATCCCGCTTGGGCAAGAGAACAATATTCTTCTTTTGTATAACTGTCTATAAAAGAATACATCAGACCGCGTCCGTATTCTGTTGCCGCGCACCCCTTGGCGCCGTCTTTTTTCAGTCCGTTCCGGT
>JAEEYS010000079.1 GCA_016288255.1 Bacillota bacterium | reverse complement strand
TATAACTCAAATTTCTACGGTCTTCCACTATATCGCAAGATCATCCAATACTTCTTTCAGTATTTGGACCTCTTCTTCCGTTAGAGTGATCCCTTTTCCCATTTTACTTTTATCCGGTGACCAGCTTCTTAGATCATACTTTGGTTCTGCATTGTTCCACTTGATCAAATTCAACTCTTTTATCCAGCCTTTTCTGTCTGTCGAAAGGTCTGCAATATGCTCTATGATTTCATATGTGATCTCTTTCAAATACTTCACCCTCTGTTTGTTATTGTAACAATTTATTCGCTCTTTGAAAACCTCTTTTGGCGCATTTGTCGCAAATTTATAAAAAAAAATGCAAAACAAATTGTTTTGCATTTTTTAGGGTCGAATCGATTGTATCTTTACAGTTTGCCCAGATCTTTCAAGGTCTGTCTGATGATTTCTTTTTCCTGATCATTGGCTTCGATCAAAGGCAGTCTCAGCCCGCCTACGTCGATCCCTATCATGGTGACAGCCGCTTTTACCGGGATCGGATTGGAGGTCAAGAATAAGTTTTTGAACAGCGTATGCAGTTTCAAATGCATTTCCAATGCTTTGGCATTGTCGCCGCTAAAGAAGGCGTCAATCATTTCTTTCATTTCTTTTCCTGCTACATGAGAAGCCACGCTGATGATGCCATGGCCCCCTACGGACAAGATCGGCAGCGTCAAAGAGTCATCCCCGCTGTAGATCTGAAAATCCGCCGGCAAAAGTTTTCTCAACATGCTGACCTGATCCAAATCGCCCGCAGCTTCTTTAATGGCTACGATATTCGGTATTTCTGCCAGTTTTTGCACCGTTTTGGGTTCCAAGTTCTTAGAAGTCCGTCCCGGCACGTTATAGAGTAAAACAGGTAATTTTGTGGCATTCGCAATTGCCGTAAAATGTGCGATCATCGCGTCTTGCGGCGGTTTGTTGTAATAAGGAACTACCAGCATCACACCATCTACGCCGATTTCTTCCGCTTCTTTGGTCAATTCGATGCTTGCCTGTGTATTGTTGCTTCCTGTCCCCGCAACGATAGAGACTCTGCCTTTTACGATCTCTTTTACTTTGCGGAACAATTCCACTTTTTCTTCATGGCTCAAGGTCGGAGATTCACCCGTTGTCCCTGCCACAACGATCCCATCGCTTCCCGTCGCGATCAAATGTTCTACCAATTCTTCCACTTTCGCATAGTCCACCTGAAGATTTTGATCAAAAGGTGTTACCATCGCCGTCAGCAATCTGCCAAAATACATGTTTATTTCCTCCCATCATTTTTATTTACACTTCTAAATTAAACTTCTTGTGCAGCGCGACCACTGCCTGATTCATATATTTTTCTTCTACCAAACACCAGATCGTCACATTGGAGTCTGCTGTCTGCAGGACGGTAATACCGTCTTCCGTCAAAGCTTCCATCAGCATCGCCATGATCCCCGGCTCCTCTGTCATATGGGTCCCTACCGCAGAGATCTTTGCGCAGTCTTTGATGACTTTTACTTTGAACCCTTCTTTTTCCAAAAGAGCGATAGAAGGAGCCATATCTTTTGTTTTTACCGTAAAGCAGACTTCTTTATCCAAAATATTGATGAAATCAACGCTGATCTTCGCATTCGCCAAAATGTTGAAGACCCGATATTCCCAGGTCCCTTTGTTTTCGTCGGAATAAACGGTGATCTGGCTGATCCCCGCCATCTGCGTGATCCCCAAAATAGGGCACTTGGATTCCCAGATCAAAAGACTGTCTATCGGATTGCCCTCCGCGATCAAGGTTCCCCTATCGTCTGAAAAAGTAGATCTAATCCGCAAAGGGATGTTTTTTCTCTTTACATATTCCACCGCTTTGGGATGGATGACTTTCGCGCCCTGATTGGTCAGGTTTTCCGCTTCGCTGTAGGTGATATAGTTCAATGTTTTTGCTTCTTTTACAATTCTGGGATCCGCTGTTTTGACCCCATCTACATCCGTATAGATCTCTACTTCTTCCGCGTTCAATGCCGCACCCAGCGCGCAAGCTGTAGTATCGCTGCCGCCTCTGCCTATGGTCGTGTTTTCATTGAGTTTTGTCATTCCCTGAAAACCCGCCACCACAACGACTTTGTCCTGTTCCAGATAGCTTACGATCCTCTGCGGATTGATCTCGATGATCCTGGCTTCCCCAAAATTATCATCCGTTACGATCCCCGCCTGTCCGCCGGTCAATACGATATTGTCAATACCTTGTTTTGTCAATTCCTGTCCCATGACTACAGCGGAAATGATCTCGCCGCAGGTCATGATCATATCCAGTTCACGGTTTCTGATGTTTTCCGTAATGCCGGTGGCCAGCCCGATCAACGTATCCGTTGCATAAGGCGCGCCTTTTCTTCCCATAGCGGATACCACCGTCACCACACTGTATCCTTTTTGTTTTGCTTCTTGTATTTTCTTTACCGCGCACGCTCTGCTCTCTTCCGTGGAAACAGAGGTGCCCCCAAATTTCTGTACTAAGATTTTCATTTTTAAACTCCAATAATTGTCGTAATTCTATTTTGTGACCTTTTTCTCTTCGATTTTCTCTTTGCCGATTATACCAGATTATTTTTTACCAGCGTTTCTGCGATCTGTACCGCGTTGGTGGCTGCGCCTTTTCTGATCTGATCTGCCACTACCCAGAAATTCAATCCGTTTTCTACATACAGATCTCTTCTTGTTCTGCCGACATAAACTTCGTCCGTATCGGAAGTATAAAGTGGCATAGGATATACGTTGTTTTGCGGATCATCCTGTACCACTACGCCCGGCATATTGCTCCAAAGTTCTTTTGCTTTTTCCGGTGTGATGATTTTTTCTGTTTCTACATAAATGGATTCGGAATGGCTTCTGACGATCGGCACTCTGACTGTGGTCGCCGTGATCTTCATATTCGGTTCATCCATGATCTTTTGTGTTTCATAAACCATTTTCATTTCTTCTTTGGTATAGTCGTCTTCTACCCAAACATCGATATGTGGGATCAGGTTGAACGCCAACTGATGCGCGAATATCTTATTTTCTACCGGTTTCCCTGCCAAATAATCCGCTGCCTGCTGTCTTAATTCGGTGATCCCTTCGGCGCCCGCGCCGGAAGCTGCCTGATAAGTGGAAACGATCACTCTGTCGATCTTGCCGTATTGGTGGATCGGATGAAGTGCCATCACCATAATAATTGTAGAACAATTTGGGTTTGCAATCAATCCCTGATGTTTTTTCAAATGTTCCGGATTGACTTCCGGAACGACCAACGGCACGTCCGGTTCCAAACGGAAAGCGGAAGAGTTGTCGATAACGATACATCCTTTTTTCTGTGCAAGCCGTCCGAACTCTTTGCTGGCCGGTCCGCCTGCGAAAAGAGCAATATCCACACCGTCAAAAGAGCTGTTTGTCGTTTCTTCCACCGTATAAGTGGTCCCTCTGAAGTCGATCTTTTTGCCGGCGCTTCTTTTGCTTGCCAGCATTTTGATTTTATTGAATTGAAAATTCTTTTCATTCAGTACTTTTAAAATTTCACTGCCTACCGCGCCTGTTGCGCCCAAAACTGCTATATTCAATGGTTTCATTCTATTTCCTCCTAAAAAGGTCCTTTTTTATTATATTCTGTCTGTTTTTATCTGTTCGGAAATTCTTTTCCGTTATCTGCAAATTTTATAAAAGCTTATCTAAACCGTATACCAAACCTTTGTATTCTCCGATCCTTTTTACAGCGATCAATACGCCGGGCATAAAAGATTCTCTGGAAAAAGAGTCGTGCCGAATGGTCAAGATCTGTCCCAAGCCGCCGAAGATCACTTCCTGATGAGCGACCATACCCGGCAATCTCACACTGTGCACATGCATCCCCTGGTATTCGCCGCCCCGGGCTCCCGGGATCTTTTCATATTCATCCGCCATACCCTGTCTTTTGGGTTCTCTGTTTTCTGCCATATCTTCCAATGTTTTTACCGCCGTTCCGCTGGGAGCGTCCACTTTTTTATCATGATGCAGTTCGATCACTTCCACATCCGGTAAATATTTGACCGCTTCTTTGGCAAATTTCATCATGAGCACGCCGCCAATGGCAAAATTCGGCGCGATAAAGACCGCCGTGTCGTTTTCGACAGCCAGTTTTTCCAAAGAGCTTACCAGTTCCTGATCCAATCCGGTGGTCCCGATCACAGCGCGGACTCTTTTTTGAAGCACTTTCGGAATATTGGTCTTCACTGCTTCCGCTCTGGTAAAATCTACCACTACGTCCAATTCGTTTGCCAAAAACTCGTCCATAGAGCTTGTTGCGATCACGCCCAGTTCCGGCATTTCCAATAATTTCCCCACGTCTATCCCGTGGGCGCTGATATCTAGTGCAGCACAAAGCTTTGTTTCGGGATCATTCAAAATCGTTCTTGCTACTTCTTTCCCCATTTTGCCGCCGGCACCGATAATACCTACTTTGATCATTTTATCTCCTCCTTTTATATCCAAAAGCTACACACAAAAAACGCCGCACAGAAAAGTTGCGGCTACAAATATACATGAAGACATAACATCATCGAAATATATATGATAACCCCCATCCTTTCCCATAATGAGATAGCGCTCCATCTTAAATCGGGACATTTAAGATGACAGTCCTGCACTTATTGAGTGCAGTCCCAGCAAGATAAGAAAGGCTCCTATCAAGCTTCGGCAAAAACTCCTTTTGGTCTGTTTCCTCGGCCGCCTTAGCCTCCGCAGATCTACTCATAGTTTTTGCAACCTCTACCCCATCTTTCGATGAGGTATTTCATTCAGTTTTTTTCATTGTAATATACTTTTTTCAGGTTCGTCAATACTTTCCGCAAAAATTTATTCTTTCTTTTGCAAATTCTGCCTTTTTTACTCTTGTCTGTCATGCGGGACCCTCTTTCCCTTCTTGTAGGTTTTCTCAAAAAAATACCGGCATAAGTCTTATGCCGGTATTTCCATTGATTTCGTCCCATAAATCATTGTCTTGTTTTTGTTTTTCCTTACGAAGCGATCCCTGCCACGATCAATATCAACGCGAAAGTATTAAACAGTGAAGTATAAAATAAGTCTTCCGTCTTGATGGTGATATAACTGGAGATCAAAGCCATCAAGGGAACCATTATCCAAAACACTCTTGACGCTCCTGTAAGCAAAAGAGGAATATTGGACACCCAGTATAAAAGCGCCGTGATTACACCTATTAAGACAATATTCAGATTCTTTTCTTTTAAATAGCGGAATATGAATCCCCAGAAAAACGGATCGACATTGGAGCAGGTAAACAAACCGGAAAGGATCGTCACAATATGGAAGTTATACAAAAACGTTTCCGTTTTTGCTCCCGCCAGTAAAAATCCCGCCAGGGCCATAATGACCCATCCTATCGCAACATAGGCAAAATACTGCCCTTTCCACGCTGTTTTTCTGACAGAAAGCGCTTTGACGCCATCCTCTTTCTTTCGAAAGAGCCCCATAGCGATCGCAATCACGACAACTGCCATCAGCAGAACAAGAAAGAAATTGCCGGGTCCCGCAAGCACTGCCCACAAAGGAGATAAAAAGAATAAGACCAAAAATCCGTTGGAAATATGAAATGGTTCCAGTTTTTCTTTGTTGAGTATAAAGAGAAGTCCAATAATAGCATAATTTAAAATCGAAGGAATACTGTATAATTTAAGATTGGGAAAATAAGTTAATAGGAATCTTATGATGAACAATAATACGATCAACACAACCTGCAAGTTTTTACTGCTTCTTTCAGTTTCTTCCATCGCATGTTCACATCCTTTTTATTAAATTGTATTACTTATATTGTACCCATTATTGTACCCATTTTTTTTTTTTTTTTCTGTCAACACTTTTTTCTCAATACTCTTCTTTTTTCTTGCCGAATCGATGTCTTAGCTCTTCTTTGATCTGTTCAAAAGGGATCCCTTTTTCTGCCAAAAGCACGAATAAATGATAATAGAGATCCGCTGTTTCATAGATAGTTTCGCCCGGGTCGGGATTCTTGGCGGCGATGATGACTTCCCCCGCTTCTTCCCCCACTTTTTTTAAGATCTTGTCGATCCCATGTTCAAAAAGATAATTGGTATAAGACCCTTCCTTGGGATTGACTTTTCTGTCCAAAACGGTTTTTTCCAGACGATCAAAAATATCTTCTTCTCTTTCCATATCCTGTTCTTCTCCGTCCACGTCCCTGTAAAAACAGCTGTAATGTCCTGTATGGCAGGCGCCTTCTCCCTCTTGCTCTACCAAAAAGAGGATCGCGTCCCCGTCACAGTCTATTTTGATATCCCGGATCTTTTGAAAATTGCCGGAAGTTGCCCCTTTGTTCCAAAGCTCCTGTCTGCTTCTGCTGTAAAACCAGGTGGTTCCCGTTTCAATGGATTTTTGCAAAGAAACTTCATTGACATAAGCCAGCATCACGACCTGTCCTGTCGTAACGTCCTGCACCACTGCCGGCAAAAGCCCCTGTTCATTGAATTTCAGTAAATCTAAATTGATCTCTTTCATAATCGAACCAAGATTCCTTTCTCTTTCAAGTATTGTTTTAATTCCGGTATGGCAAGCTCCTTATAGTGAAACAAAGAAGCCGCCAAAGCCGCGTCCGCTTTTCCTTCCGTGAACACTTCGTAAAAGTCCTCTTTTTTCCCCGCGCCGCCGGAAGCGATGACAGGAATAGATACGTTTTCCGCTATTTCTCTGGTCAGCGGGATATCAAAGCCGCTTTTGGTGCCGTCTTTATCCATAGAGGTCAGTAAGATCTCTCCCGCGCCCCTTTTTTCCGCTTCTTTTGCCCACTTGACCGCGTCAAGGCCCGTATTGATCCTGCCGCCGTGGATATAAACGTCATAGCCGCCCTGTTCGTTTTGTTTGGCGTCAATGGCCACCACGATACATTGACTGCCGAATTTTTTTGCCCCTTCGGTGATCAATGTGGGATCCTTTACCGCCGCAGAATTCAAAGAAACCTTATCCCCGCCGTGCAGCAATACCGCGCGGATATCTTCCATGGTGCGGATCCCGCCGCCTACCGTAAAGGGGATAAAGATCTGTTCCGCCGTTTTCTTGACCAGATCCTTGACCAGTTCTCTTCGGTCGCTGGATGCGGTAATATCCAAAAAGACCAGCTCATCCGCCAGTTCTTTGTCATATCCTGCCGCGATCTCGATGGGATCCCCCGCATCTCTTAATTTTACAAAATTTACGCCTTTTACTACCCTGCCCTGATTCACATCCAGGCAGGGAATGATCCGCTTCATCAGCATCTTTTACACATCCTTTTCCAAAAGAAGCGCCTTTTCAAGAGAAACCGCTTCCGTATAGAGCGCTTTGCCCACAATGGCGCCAAAAGCCCCGATCTCTTTTAACCGGGCCAGGTCTTCCAAACTGCTGACGCCGCCAGAGGCGATCACTTCCAAAGATGTTTTGTCTATCAATTCTTTTGTTTTGGTCAGATTCGGCCCTTCCAGAGTCCCGTCTCTTAAAATATCCGTATATAAGACCCGCTTGATGCCGAGTTTTTCTATTTCTTCCGCTAATGTCAAGACCGAAACGTCCGTTACTTCCTTCCATCCCCGTGTCGCCACAAAACCGTTCACCGCGTCGATGGAAACCACGATCCGATCCGCATATGTTTTTGCCAATTCGGCAAAAAACGCTTGATCCAGCACCGCGGCGGTCCCTATGATCACTCTGTCCGCGCCCATATCCAGCAGCAGTTCAAAGGTTTCTTTGTTCCTGACGCCGCCGCCGATCTGTACCGGGATCGAAACCGACCGAAGCAGTTTTTGGATCGCTTCTTGATTTTTAAATTCGCCTTCCACAGCGCCGTCCAAATTCACCACATGGAGCTGCGTTGCTCCCAAACTCTGCCATTTTTCCGCCATGCGGGCGGGACTGTCCCCGTATATAGTGGCCTGGTTCATATCGCCCCGCAATAGCCTTACGCATTTTCCTTCTTTGATGTCAATCGCAGGATAGATCTTCATTCGCTGTATCCTCCAAATCTTTCGTAGATCTTCAGTCCTTTTTCACCGCTTTTTTCCGGATGGAACTGGATCCCAAATACATTTTCTTTTGCCACAACGGCCGGGATCTTCATGCCGTAATCCGCCCATGCCACCAGGTCCTCTTCGTCTTTTACTTTTGCGTAATACGAATGCACAAAATAAACCGCCATGCCTTCCTGCGACTTGGGCAAAAGAGTACACTCCCGTTCCACATGAATGGTATTCCAGCCCATATGAGGCACCTTGAACCCTTTCGGCAGACCTTCTATCTTTTCCACCGTGCCTTGAAAAAGTCCTAACCCTTCCGTAACAGTCCCTTCCATGCTTTTTTCAAACATCATCTGCATGCCGAGACAGATTCCCATAAAAGGCACTCCTTTTTCCACGATACGATAGATGGTCTCATCCAGCCCCGTGATCTTTAACCGTTCCATAGCGTCGGGATAAGCCCCTACGCCGGGCAACACCACTTTGGATGCGTTCTCTATTTTATTTTTATCCTGGGTGATCTCCGATTCCAGCCCAAAATAGGAGAAACCTCTTTTGACGTTTAAAAGGTTTCCCATTCCATAATCAATGATCGCTATCATATTTTTGTCAAATCCCCAAAAGGAGATTATCTTGCCCTTTCTCTTATTTTCTCTTTATAAGATCCCTTTTGTGGACGGAACGCCTGCCGCTTCATTTCCTATTTTGACCGCTTCTTTCAAGCTTCTGGCGAATCCTTTAAAAATGCTTTCCGCAATGTGATGATTGTTGGACCCGTGCAGCAGCTTGACATGCATCGTCATTTTTGCGTTGGCTGTAACGGCTCTGAAAAATTCTTCCACCAGATCCGTTTCAAACTGTCCGATCTTTCCTTCGTTAAAAGCTACATCATAAGCCAGATAGATCCTGCCGCTTAGATCCAGCGCCACAAGGCTCAAGCTTTCATCCATGGGCAGCAAAAAGAAGCCGTAGCGGTTGATCCCTTTACAGTCGCCCAAAGCTTGTAAAAGCGCTTGTCCCAGCACGATCCCCACATCTTCCACCAAATGATGATTGTCCACTTGAAGATCGCCTTTGGCTTTGACGTTTAAGTCGATTAAACTGTGTTTTGAAAACAATTCCAGCATATGATCCAAAAATCCCACGCCGGTATCCACTTGATAGGTTCCTGTCCCGTCCAGATTCAAAGACAAAGAAACCTCTGTTTCATTGGTTTTTCGGTAAAGATTTGCTTCCCGCATTTCTGTCCCTCCTAAAATCGAATTTTAATAGAATTGCCATGGGCATCTAATTTTTCAATATCCGCAAAAGTCAAGATATCCTCTTTCGCTTCTTTCAAAGAAGCTTCGTCATATTGTAAAATACTGGATTTTTTTAAGAACTGGTCTGTCGACAAAGGAGAAGAGAACCTTGCGTTGCCTGTTGTAGGCAGTACATGGCTGGGTCCCGCAAAATAATCGCCCAAAGGTTCCGGCGTATATTCTCCCAAAAAAATCGCTCCCGCGTTTTTGACCAAGCTCAAATATTCCATGGGATTTTCCGTTAAGATCTCCAAATGCTCCGGCGCTACCCGATTGGCGATTCGAAACGCTTCTTTGATGTCTTTTGCTTTGACCAAAGCACCGTACGTTTCTATGGACGCCGCCGCGATCTCTTTTCTGGGAAGCGCTTCCAATTGTCTTTTGATCTCTTCTTCCACCGCTTCCAAAAGTTCCATGCTGTCTGTCGTCAAAATAGCGGAGCTTAACTTATCGTGTTCCGCCTGCGCCAAAAGGTCTGCCGCGATATACCGCGGATTCGCGGAGCGATCCGCCACAACGAACACTTCGCTGGGTCCCGCTACCATATCGATCCCCACCGTGCCAAACAGCTTCTTTTTGGCGATCGCCACAAAGATATTGCCCGGGCCTACGATCTTGTCCACCTTAGGGATAGTTTCTGTTCCGTATGCCAAAGCCGCGATCCCCTGGGCGCCGCTTATGGTATAGATCTCATCCACACCGGCTTCTTTTGCCGCCACCAACAGCTCCGGTAAAATACCGCCCTGCCGAACGGGCGTTGCCATAATGATTTTTTCCACTCCCGCTACTTTTGCCGGTACCGCCGTCATCAACACGGTGGAAACATACGCCGCTGTGCCGCCCGGCACATAGACAGCCGCTTTTTCTATGGGTCTCACCAGCTGCCCCAGCAGTTTTCCTTCTTCCAAAGTAAACCAAGATTTTTCCAGCTGTTTTTCATGGAATGCGCTGATATTTGCTTTCGCTTTTTTTACAGCCTCCAAAAAAGCGGGGCTTACCGCTTTATAGGCTTTTTCGATCTCTGCTTCTTTTATTTTCAACTCTTTTGGGGACAGGTCTGCCTGATCGAATTTTTTTAAATAAGAAAGGAGCGCCTGATCTCCTTTTTCTCTTACTGCCGCAATGATCTCTTCGACCTGTTTTTCATATTCCCTGTTATCGGAAGAAGCTCTTTTTTCCAGCATGGAATAAAGCGCCTCCAGCTGTCCTTTTTGACTGTCGTATCTTTTCATTTAAAAGCCTCCCTTTATTGCCGAAAGGCATCGATCCATTGTCGGATCCGTTCGTTTTGCATTTTTAGGCTCACTTTATTGACGATCAATCTGGCGCTGACCGGATAAACATCCTCAAATACCACCAGTCCGTTTTCTTTTAGGGTGCTCCCCGTTTCCACCAGATCCACGATCACGTCGGAAAGGCCCACAATGGGCGCCAATTCCACAGAGCCCTGCAATTTCACAATAGAAATGTTTTTTCCTTTTTCTTTAAAGAACGCTTCTGCCGATTTGGGATATTTGGTCCCCACCGACAAAACCGGTTTTTGCATCCAAGATCCGGTATTTTCTTTGGGACCGGCAACCGCCATTTTGCATTTGCCGATCTTCAGATCCGCTACTTCATAAATATCCGGTTCCTGTTCTACCAATACGTCTTTTCCCACAATGCCCAAGTCCGCGGCCCCATGTTCCACATAGCTGGGTACATCCGAAGGTTTGACCAAAATATACTGGATCCGATTGACTTCATCGGTAAACAACAATTTTCTGCCGTCCAGATCGATCTGTTCCGTAGCAAGGCCCGCCTTTTCCAGTAAAGGCAGTGTCTGTTTTGCCAAACGTCCTTTTGCCAAAGCCAATTTTAAATATTCCATACTATTCCTCCTCCATGCCGAAGACTATAAGACATTCCTCTAAAGGCAGGATGTTTACCGTATTTTTCTTGATATCCGCCACTTTGACCCGATCCGCGTCCATCAGCTTCCACACGAACGCAAATCCTCTTTTTGCCGCGTATTGCAGCAGTTCCGCTTCATCACTGTTTTTTAGATCCATTTCCACCGTATAATCGGCTCTTCTCAAGATTTTGGAGAGAGCGTAGGCTTCTTTTCGCAGTTTTTCTTCATAGGCCAAGACAATATAATTTTCATGCCAAAAAGGCAGCTCTTCTTTGCTTCTCAATATCTGCGCGATCCGATTGATCTGAAAAGCAAAGCCTGTGGCGCATTCTTCTTCTCCGAATTCTTTTATCAGATTGTCATAACGGCCGCCGCTGCCGATGATGTATCCCATGTCTTTCGCAAAGATCTTGAACACGATCCCCGTATAATAATCCAGATCCTGTACTAATCCCAGATCCAAAGACACATATTCTTCATAGCCGTAATCCCGGATCATCTCATAGACCCGTTTTACTTCCATCACCGCTTCTTTTGCTTTTTGATCCAACGGGAACTGCTCCGTTTCCTTCAAGACTTTTTCCACGTTCCCATACAGCATAGGAGTCGAGATCAAAAGTCTTTTTAGCTCTTCTTCTATAGGTTTGTCCTTTAGAAAATTTTCCAAAGAAGCGATATTTTTTTGCATCACAAACTGCTCGATCTGATTTTTATCTTCTTCCGGCAAAGCGATCTCTTCAATGATACATTTGAAAAAATTGACCTGACCAATATCTATGCGAAATCCGGTCAGGCCTATTTCCTTTAACGTATCAATGGCAGTCAAAATAACTTCCGCATCCCCTTCCAATGTGGGG
>JAEEYS010000078.1 GCA_016288255.1 Bacillota bacterium | reverse complement strand
GAATCTGTTTTTATTTTTATTGAAAGATCTTTGCAATCCGGTTTCAAATTCTTCCGGTGTAATAGCGATTTCTAATTTTACTTTATTCTTTTCAACATTTTCCACCTTTGAATTCATTTTGATTTCCTCCTTAAGTTCCTGATAAGTTATATAAAAGTTTATAAAACTTGATGCTCTCATTTATTCAATGCTTTGTTTTTTTATCCGAAAACCTTTTGCAGCAGCTTGTTCCTTCTATCCAGTTATAACCTATTTTACCTAACATTATCTCTTTATACAAGGGCAGCCGCTGTTTTTTTCCGCATTTTAAAAGAATTTCTTTTTTCTCTTCAAACAGATGCTCAAACAGGCGCTCCCCTGTTTAAGTGAACCATAAAAAGCGTCCCTTTTCTTTGTTCAATCATAAAAACACCTCGACCGACCAGTCGAGGTTATTTGCGATGGAGCGAAAGACGAGATTCGAACTCGCGACCCCCGCCTTGGCAAGGCGATGCTCTACCACTGAGCTACTTTCGCAAATATTACAACGTCTATCCAATTTGTGACAAAATCATTCTATCTCAATTTTTTTTTCTTGTCAAGCCCAATCCACACTTTTCCGAAAATTCTTATTTCTATAGGCGAAGAAGCAATAGCCGCAGCCTTTTGTGGCATAAGGCGGCGTTTGTTTTTCGCAGTTTGAACAGCGAATCAAAAGAAGAGCGCCGAAAATTCAGCGCTCTTTTTTGATGATATTATTCTTATTTGACCAAATCTTCTTTTATCTCAATCCATCCAGATCTTTCATGAATCTGTATAAGATCGTGGCGACCTGCGATCTTGTGGCTTCACCCTGCGGATCTAAAAGATCATTGCCAACACCTTTTATCAGGTTTTTGCCATAAGCCCAGCGCATAGCGTTTTCTGCCCAGCCGCCGATCTTGCCGCTGTCATGAAATCCGCTTAGGTTCGCTCTGGCGGAAACATCATAGCCTTTAAAGCTGGCATAGCGGAACAGGATCGCCGCCATTTGTTCCCGTGTAATGTTGTCATCGGGGCCGAATTTATCGTTTCCGTAGCCGCGAATGATACCGTTCGCTGCTCCCCATGTAATGGCCTTATCATAATAACTGCCGGCTTTTACATCGCTAAAGGGGTTTTGATCCGTAACGGCAGGTTCGCCTTCCATACGGTAAAGGATTGTTACGATCATGCCTCTTGTCGTAGTCATATCTGGACTGAAAGTGTTTGCTGACGTCCCATTCATCAGGCCTCGGTTGTAAATAGATCTTACCTCATTGTAGAACCAATCCTCTTTTTTTACATCGTTAAACGGGAACGGCGCTTTTTTTGCGGCCCATTTCGCATAGACCGTAGTGTTTTGCGTCAGTTCGACAGACGTCACTTTTTTGGTCAATTCCTTATCGCTGTACCAACCGTCAAACGTGTATCCCTCACGAGTCGTAAAGAAAGCATTCAGATCGATCACCGTTCCGCCTTTCTTCGTATAGGTAGGGATTGTCGTTCCGCCGTTGGTTTCAAAGCTAAGGTTATAGGTTTTGCTTTCCACCGTAACATAATGGGTAGTTGGCTTTGGATTATCTTTAACGGCTTTCCATGTCGCTGTCACTGTAACGCCGTTGGCGGGCATTTCAAAAGTAGTGACAACACTGGACGGATCTTCCAGTTCTGCCCCTTCTGCTCTCCAGCCTGTGAATTCAAAACCATCCAAAGCCCCTGCGCTGATCGTAACCGTTTCACCGGCTTTATACATACCTTCTCCGGCACCGTACTGCGCATAGCTTCCCAATACGTTTACAGGATATTTCCGCGCATGATCACTGTCCACATCAAACTGAACGGTAATGCTATGGCTCTTCATGATGTTTTCAAAAGCATAACTGCCGCTTGCATAGACAGAAGCAAATTCCTCTTTATCTATCTGCTGACCGTCAATGAAGATAGAGCTGATATCCGAACCGTCCGCTGCCAAGAAACGATAGGTCTGGCTGTCTCTTAAACGAAATTCTCTGCTGCCTAACGGGGTCAATGTGCCATCACCGGTGCTTGCCGGAGAAACACTTGCGTTGATTTGCGGCACCACAGTTTCGTATAAACGGTCAGCGATCCATTTATGCCCGTATTTGGTCGGATGCGGATCATAGCGTCCGCTGCTGGGCGCGTCGCTGACATCAACATAAGGAAGGTCATATTTTTCTGACATTTCTTGTAGGAAATCATTCATTTCCGCATAAGTATCGGAAAGCGCGTTGCCTACAAGAAGAACAGAAAGCGGGAACGAAAGATCCGTTACCAGACGAGTCAACGCCGTACTGGTTTCCGGATCGGACAGATCCAGACTGCCTAATATAGAAAGGAACTGATCCATTTCTGATCCGGCTGCTTCTGCATAAGCCGCCAATTCTTCTTCATCCATGTCATTGATTTCTTCCCACTGTTCCGGTGTCCCGATGATCGCCTGAAGCAATGTGCCGATCATGGCCATATCGCCGCTTAGGTGATCAAAAAGCTGCCCATTTTGCACCGCTTCGGAAAGCATGGTAAGATAATTGATCATTCCGAAAGGATTGTAATGTCCGATCAAAACCAATTCGGAACGGTCTTTTTTGAGTTCCAGCACACGCCGAATGGTTGCTTCATAATTCACTTTGTATTCCGCTACGGTATCTTTCAGATATGCTGTTACATTTTCTGCGGAATAAAGTTCCAAAAGGGCGTTGATCTCTTCCGCACTGATCAGGCCCGACAAGCTGAAAGGATTTTCCGCGGGAGCATCTTCTCTGACCGCTTCTCTCGTAGTCGAAGCGCTGGATCTCCCGGATCCTTCCGGCATGCTATCGCCAAAAATGATCTGCTGCCACATGGGATCGTTCATCATATTCATGATATCCCCTATAGAGTAGTTCATCTGCAAGGCATATGTCATCCAATAGACCAGTCTGCAGAGCATAGAATCACTGCTTTGCTGATATGGCATAAAGCTATGATAGATATCATTGTTCCCCATTGCCAGTGCGATTAGATCGCCGTTTTCCACGGTCGTGGTGGCAATTTCATAATAATACTTGGTGAATTGCGGATTCTGAACGGCTTGTCCCAATTTTGCACCATAGGTTTCCGTATCGGGAACATACATATTACCATACCATGAAAACATTTCTTTTGTAGGATAATAGATCGGTTTGTCATCGATGAATCCGCTTTCGCCATCCAGGCAATACTCTGAAACATAATAATATTTTTCTGCAATGATCGGATTGAGCATCAAATAGGTCGTACCCCACATATCCATTTCATATGCTACCTTGATCGCGGTGCCTGCCGGGATCGTATATTCTTCCATCTGGTCTTGATATTCTTCCCCCGTCAGATAGACCCATGTGGTGATGTCGGCTACGTCATAGCCTTCCGCTGCGGTATCTACAAGGCGTCTTGTCCCCGTATAATCCTCCGGCAGAACGAAGGTATCATCTTTATCATAGTTTACGTTCGCATACTGATAAAGATAATAAGGGTTGGAGAGGAGTTCTTTGATATCCCTTGTCCAAGCCGCGCAGATACCGAAGTTATAAACATCGTTCCACTGCGTTTCCTCTCTGTAATCCCATCTTTCACCGTTTGTGTAGCTGATATCGGAAAACGTATCGATACCGACTCTGTTGGCAAATTGGGTGGGATAACAGTGTTTGTAATCGTCACTTTGAGCCGCGCGGAGCAAGTTAGCTTCAATATCATAAGTGTCTACGTCTGCCATGCTTGCTTCCTCTGTACTGAATCCAAGGCACAGACTATCACCTAGGATGACAAAATTTTTATAAACCGGTTCACCTTCTTCTCCTGCTGCAAACGCGCCGATACAGGACCACTGGATCAGCAGCGTCAGCATCAATGCCAAAATTAAACCCTTCTTGATAAAGTTTCGCATAATGTTCTCTCCTTTAATTAAAATATATTAAAAATCAAGTTTTGCTCATCATCTCAAGATAGCGAAAATCTACCTTGCCGATCGACGTATAAGGCATGCTGTCTATCAATTCGTATCCCATAGGCATGGAGTATTCCGCCAAATCGTGTCTGCAGATCTTTTCGATCTCCGCCAATATTTGTTCTCTACTTTTTGTACTCTTACCTTTTAACTGCAAGTAGACAAAAGGCAGATCTCCCTGCCTGTGATCAGGATCTTTTCTGGATACCGCGCATGCTGTTTCAATATCCGGATGTTGGCTGATGATGTTTTCGATCACCGAAGGGAATACTTTAAATCCGTCATGGCGGATGATCAAGCGCTTGATCCGGTTGGTGATATAGATATATCCCTCTTCATCCATCCAGCCGATATCTCCGGTATGGATCCAGTCCTGTCCGTCCTGATGCCGTTTTTTGATCTTTGCGGTCTCTTCCGGCATCCCATAATACCCGATCATAACATTGGGTCCCGTAATACAGATCTCACCCTCAGTATTATAGTCCAGTTCTTCTTCCGTATTGGGTTTGAAGATACCAATGCTGGTCATATAAAGAGGGATCCCCACACTGCCCCTCTTATTGACATCTCTGATACTGGCTGTAGCTGTAGAAGCAACTTCCGTCATGCCGTATCCTTTACAAAGCTTATAAGAAGAATTGTGATTTAACAGAAAATCATTCACCTCATCCTCCGCTCCCAAACTGATGGCGTCTCCGCCGCAGCCGGTAGAGATCAGGTAAGACAGATCCGCATGCTGTATCTGCGGATCATTGACCAGCATTTGATAATGTAGCGGTACCCCTGCCGTATGCTCCGGGTGATACTTGTTCAGTAAATGTCCAAACTTACGGGGATCGAACTGCGGGATCAGAATGATCTCTGCGCCTTCTCCAAGAGGCAGATGCACACCGTTTGCGTAACCGTAAGCAATAAAAGGCGGCATGATATTTAGCATCCGCTGTTTGCGTTTGAACCTTTTTACCGCTGTCTGTATCGCTACCGCGTTATAAGCCTTGTCCCCCAGCATAACGCCTTTGGGAATGCCTGTTGTCCCGCCGGTATGCACGATGACCGCTACATGCTCCGGATCATAGTCGTTGGACGGGAAATCTTCGCCATGGACACCTTTTTCAAAAAAGGCATCGAACATCAGCACATTTGCGTCATAGGCATTCGTATCTTTTTTGGAAATCTTATAAAGGAATTTTTTGATTGCGGGAAGAGAATCTGCGGGAGTGGTAACGACTACATGCGCTACAGGAAGTCCCGTTACCGCTTCTTTTACTTTGGGATATGCTACGTTTAATGTACAAACAATTTTGGAATCGACTTCCTCAATGTATTCATGGATGCCGTAAGCGCTTGTACGGGGATCTATCATATTGGAAGTTGCTCCTAAAAGGTCCAGCGCATAGAACATATAGACCGTTTCCGGCGTCATAACGGAGCAGATCGTGACGATATCTCCTTTTTTTACCCCCAAGGCTTGAAATGCGCGAGCCGTTTGCTGAATGTTCTGAAACAACTCTTTGTAAGAAATGGTTTTATCAAAATATCGTAACGCAATATCTTCCGGATAATCTTTGTTTCTTTCATAAATATAATTGTACACTGTACACTCTGTCGCAGCCTCCTCCGGAAGATTGTCCCCCCAGAGGCTCAGCCAAGGTTTGACTTCTGATGGTTTCCTTTTTGGCACGGTTATGTTCCTCCTAAATATCATGGTTTGTATATCAATCATCGAACGCTTGACATGGCAAACGTCCCCGCTTGATTCGCCTGAAAGCCTTTGTTTTCCCGTATAATATTCATTTACAGGGTCGCAAAACGGCATTACAAGCCACTTTGTCGTACATATTACCATTGAAGAACAAACACGATACTCACATTTTCAAGGTCCCTTTTTGGGATTTGATATCAATTCAAAAAAAAGAATATATCTGAAAGGGTCTTCCCCTTTTCGGAAAACGAAACGGAAAATCTCTTATAAACGGGTACAAAAAAGGACCTCTTTTGTGCGCTGTGACAAAAGAGGTCCTTTTAAAATGTATTTTCTGGAATGATCCTTTAAAAACAAAAAAATCATTCATTTCTGAATGATTTTTATATAGATCTGTTCTATTGATTGGAACAAAATTATATTTGGTGCGGATGACAGGAGTCGAACCTGCACACCAAAGGCGCTAGATCCTAAGTCTAGTGCGTCTGCCAATTCCGCCACATCCGCATATAAAAAATGGTGAGTCATCCGCGACTCGAACGCGGGACACCCGGATTAAAAGTCCGGTGCTCTGCCAACTGAGCTAATGACCCATAAAAATGGCTGGGGTGGCAGGATTCGAACCTACGAATGCTAGAGTCAAAGTCTAGTGCCTTACCGCTTGGCGACACCCCAACGCGTGCTGTCTTTTCTATAATGGAAAAGACCTTGTATGTTATTGTTTAGAAGATGGGGTGGATGATGGGTATCGAACCCACGGCCCCCAGAGCCACAATCTGATGCTCTACCACTGAGCTACATCCACCGCAAACTCAAAAATAAAAAAAAGTGGCGCGCACAGAAGGATTCGAACCCTCGGCCTACGGATTAGAAGTCCGTTGCTCTATCCTGCTGAGCTATGTGCGCACGAAGATAAGTGGAGCGGGTGAAGGGAATTGAACCCTCGCAACCGGCTTGGAAGGCCGGGGCTCTACCACTGAGCTACACCCGCCTAATCTGCTATGAAATTCTTCGTTTTAATCAGTGGTCGGGGCGACAGGATTCGAACCT
>JAEEYS010000077.1 GCA_016288255.1 Bacillota bacterium | reverse complement strand
AGGGTCTTTTTCGTCTTTTAACCTATTTATCGCTTCCTGTCGCAGTGCTTGAAGCCCTTTTTTCAGCACCCTGTCGTAATCCGCAATAATATGCCCGTCCCCTGTTGTGGTGTGGTATAAATTGCTCAACGACTGATTGATATTGCAGCGTACGATGTCATAATATGCTTTTAACTCTTCCGACAAAGAAGCATCCAGATTTTTCAGGCACAGATCCCGATGCGTCTTTCCTTCCCAATAAGGAAGATACTCTTTCATATCCTTTTTGACCTCCAAAGACAAAACAAACGGGTCTAACCGTCTTTGTTCAAAAGAGTCCATTTCATTGATAAGCCAACTAACGTCAAATTCCGGGAACAAGGGAGCTGCTTTGGGCTGAAAAGATTGATTCCCTACGATCAATTCTCCCTCCAAAATATGAATGGGCATTTCTTCCAATATTTTTTTCAGCGCTTTGGCACGTCGAAGGACCATCGGTTCCCCTTCTGTTTCCCGATAAGATTCGGTGATCAGACGCAAACGGTCGCTTTCCAAAGCAGGAGGTGTATGGATTACGATATCCTTTAGCTTTTGGATTCTTTCATTCATAAGAAACTCCCCTTCCTCAACGATTTTTTCTTATCATAACGCATTTTTTCATGGTTTTTTACTTGATTTTGACTTCATTATAATCAATCGTTTTTTAAAATGCAATGACACGCATTTCTTTTTGCTTATAAAAAAACGATTTTATAAAAAAGCCGCCCAAACGATCGATTCGGGCGGTTTTTCTTCTTTTTTATTTATTCGTCTATATGATCGAACCAATGTGTAAAATCAAAGGTGCTGAAATAATCTTTCGGTGTTTCGGCTCTTCTGATCAGTTCTGTTGAACCGTCTTCCTTTAAAAGCACTTCTGCGGACCGAAGTTTTCCGTTATAGTTGTATCCCATGGCAAATCCATGGGCGCCTGTATCATGAATGATCAGATAATCTCCTATTTCTATCTTCGGCAGCATTCTGTCAATGGCAAATTTATCGTTGTTTTCACAAAGGCCGCCGGTCACATCGTATTTATGATCCAAAGGCCAGTCTTCTTTGCCTAAAACCGTAATATGATGATAAGCCCGATACATGGCAGGCCGCATCAAATTGGCAGCGCAGGCATCTAATCCGATATAGTCTTTATAGATATGTTTTTCATGCAGTACTTTTGTTACCAAACAGCCAAAAGGCCCCAAGATATAGCGTCCCATTTCCGTAAAAATACGAATATCGCCCATGCCGGCCGGCACGAGCACTTCTTCAAAGGCTTCTTTTACGCCGTTTCCTACAGAAATAATATCCGTTGGTTCTTCTTCCGGACGATAAGGGATCCCTACCCCGCCGGATAAATTCACAAAGGAAAAAACAGCGCCGGTTTCTTTGTTCAGTCTTACGATCGTTTCGAACAAGATCCTGGCCAGTTTGGGATAATATTCATTGGCTATGGTATTGCTGGCCAAAAAAGCATGGATCCCAAATCGTTTGACCCCTTTTGTTTGAAGGATCTTGATCCCTTCCGCCATCTGATCGTAAGTCATACCGTATTTTGCTTCTCCCGGTGTATCCATAATGGCGTTATTGATCTTGAAATCACCGCCCGGATTATACCGCAGGCAAACAGTTTCCGGGATATCCGCCACCTTTTCCAAAAAAGCGATGTGCGTGATATCGTCCAAATTGATGATAGCGTTCAACTTTCTTGCCAATTGAAAATCTTCCGCCGGCGTATCATTGGAAGAAAACATGATATCTTCTCCCGAAAAACCGCATACATCGCTCATCTGAAGTTCCGTATAAGAGGAGCAGTCCACGCCGCAGCCTTCTTCTTTCAATATCTTTAAAATAAACGGATTCGGCGTCGCTTTTACCGCAAAATATTCTTTGAATCCTTTGTTCCAAGAAAAGGCTTTTAACAGTTTCCTCACATTTTCTCTGATCCCTTTTTCATCATAAAGATGAAACGGTGTCGGATACTTTTGATTCATTTCTTTGACTTGGTCTAATGTAACAAATGTCTTTTTCATGTAAAATCCTTTCTCTTAATAATTAAATCTGGTCAGTTCGATCAATTTGATCTCATTTCGCATGGATTCCTTAAAAAGGTCCACCAATGTTTGTTTTTTGGAATACAAACAGGTCGATTCTTTATTTTCTTCATAAATATCGCCCGTTAAAACATACTGAGAATCTACGATCAGCCCTATTTGGTATTCTGATTTTTCCGTGTAATACAAGGTGGCCCCTTTTAGCTGAAACGGTCTGGAAGTGATGATGACCACCTTTAAATCACGGTCCACCGCGTCCTGCAGTGTTGGCAGCAGAATCTTTAAGATGGGCTCCGAGGCGGAAATATAAAGTCTTTCCTTGGCGTTTAAGATCATCGTTTCCATTTTGTTAAAGATATGTTCTTTCCCCTCTATGGTAAGATACCCTTCTATTTCTTCCTGCTTTTTTGGCATATCTTTCAGCAGTTCTTCTTTTACCTGCTTTAAATGCCGCAGCCGATTGTCGCAAAATTCTTCTATGGGTATGGGCACATAACTTGTTACATTCCCTTCCATCAAATAAGCCGCGCCCTTGTCCACCAAAGAAGCAAGCGCCGTATAGGTGTTGGAACGGGATATGCCGGTTTGCTTTGCCGCTTCATATCCATTTAGTTTTCCCTGGGTGATAAGAGCGACATAAATAGTCGCTTCCTGCCTTGTCAGATGAAATTCCATTAAATTTTCAATCAAATCCATACTAACCCCTGCTTATCCTATAGTATTCCTTTTTAAGAACACTATAGGATATTTTCTTTTTATTGTCAACATTTATTCCTCCCCATGGCATTTTTAAAATACAATTTATCTTTTCGTCGTTTTCTTTTATAATAAAATCAGGTGATGAAAATGATCAAATATACTGTTTTATGCAACAATTACACGGAAAAACGAAATATTCTCTGCGAACACGGACTTTCTATCCTGGTCGAAACCGAAGAAGAAAAAATATTATTTGATACCGGCGCGTCCGATGTTTTTCTTCAAAACGCGGTGAATCTCGATCTGGAATTGAAAGATGTTCATTTTGTTGTTTTAAGCCACGGTCATTTTGACCATACGGGCGGATATCCCGCATTTTATGCCCTATCCCCCGACACAAAAGTTTATCTCAGTCCCAACAGCTTTTCTCTGCGGTATAACGCAAAAGATAAAAATCCCGCCAAAAAGCCTATTGGGATCCCCTGGAAAGAAGAAAAATCCATGTATGAAAAAAACCTTGTCTATGTTACCGAACCTACCACCCTTTCGGATAACGTTTTTTTGTCCGGTGAAGTGCCAAGAAAAGAAACGCTTTCCTTAGGACAGGCAAATTTTGTCATCAAAACCGATTCCGGTGACATTTTGCCGGACCCGATACAGGACGAGATCTTTTTGATCCTAAAAGGTAAAAAAGGGCTTCACCTTATTTGGGGCTGCAGTCATTTTCAGATCGAAAACGGGCTTGACGCCGTTCATCGGCTGTTCCCGCACGAAAAGATCGTCAGTCTGACAGGCGGTTTTCATTTTATGCACAGCGCAAAAGAAGAGATCCAAAAAGTCATCGACCTTTTTAAGCAGGAAAATATGGAAGCGCTATACCCCATCCACTGTACCGGCCAAATAGCCGGCGCGATGATGGCGGAACAGCTATCCTGTAAGGTAGCTCTTTTGTCTGCCGGTGAAGAAGTGCTATTGGAGCCATAGACAATCATCTGATTTAAAATTTTATTGTAAAAGTTTTAAAAAGCTTTCCATAAAAAAACTGCCGATCAATCGGCAGTTTTTATTTTGTCTTTTGTTATGATTTTCCTATTCCATCAAAGTCGCTTTCCATCGATCAATGATTTCCTGCAGCTCTCCCGTTGCCAGACGATACATCATCCAGTTATTGATCCAGTTCAAAAATCTGCTGTCGCCCGCTTTTACGCCGGGATGAGCATATTCTCTTGCCAAAATTACCAAAGAACCGTCTTCTTTTCTCAACGGTTTGATTTTTGGACGCACTTCAAACAATTTTTTCACAACAGGAGATTCCACCCAAAAATCCACTTCTCCTGCTTCCAACAAATCTGCGCCCATTGTATATTCTTCGATTTCTGTTACTTCCGCTTGCGGAAAATATTTTTTGATCAGATCCAAATTGGAGGATCCTTTGCTGACCGCCACTTTCTTTCCCGGCATATTTAAGGTTTCCATCGTTTCATCGCTGTCTTTTCTGATGATCACCAAAACGTCAAAATTGATCACTCTCTGCGCAAAATCAACTACCAAAGCCCGGCTTGGCAAATTGGAGTGTTTCGGCAAAATATCTACTTTATCGGTCAAGAGCGCGTCAATGTGTTCTCCCCAGGGCATATCCATATATTCCGCTTTTACCCCTAAGTCCGCGCACATCAGATCCATATATTCAATGACAACACCTGCAGGTTTTCCCGTAGCAGAATCAATATAGAATTCTTCGCTGACACCGTATTTTGGTTCTTTTGTAAAAGCAACCGGTATTCTCATCACACCATTTTTTCTGATCCTATCCAAATTCGAAATTTGATCCATACTTTTTCTCTCCTTTTTCTTTATATTTCCAGAATAGAAATCTAACCTGCATGATCCCGGGTATCCGCTGTAAAACCTGTTGCAGACCCGCTTTATTTCCAGTTAAATCATAGCATATTTTAGGTCGGAAAGCAACAAACGCCACTGTCGTTTCCGCCATATCATCCCCATTTGTTATGCGGAATCTATGCTTTTTGTGGAAATCGACTCTTCTTATCAGTATTTTTTGCATATATATTCCTCTCATGTATAATTATAAGGCACTGTTTTTTCTCTGAAGACAGTTGTTTTTCTTTTTGATGCTTTCTTTTCTTCTATTGCCCCTTTCTATGCATCTTTTCTTTTCCACATTATTTTTATAATTTCTTTTTTAATTTTATTACTTATTATATTGACTTTTCCCTTTGTAAATGCTACAATTCTTTTATTAAATATGCATTTTTGTGTTATTTTTATCATTATTTATTATGATATCTCTTTTGCGGCAAGTTTTGACCGCATCCAATTTGTGAAATTATTGATCCGATAGAAAAAGAGAAAGAAGGGAAAGCCGTGAGCGGACAAAACAAAGGTCTTGTTGTGATCAAAATAGGTTCCAGTTCTCTTGTCAGTGAAGAAGGAGAAATTTCTTCTGAAAAAGTAAATAAGTATATCGGTGAAATCGCGGAATTAAAGGATAACGGGTATTCCGTTATCATCGTCACTTCCGGCGCGGTTGCTTTGGGTTACAAACAGCTGGGGTTTAGAAAAAAACCTCGGTTTATCGCGGCAAAACAAGCCGCTGCCGCTATCGGGCAAGGGCGTTTGATCGAAGAATACATCAAACAGCTCCTTCAATACGGTTATACCGGCGCGCAAATTTTATTGAACAAAACCGATTTTTCCGATAAAAGAAGATATCACAATATCTATAACATCTTAGACGTCATGCTCAGGAAAAAGATCGTGCCCATCATCAACGAAAATGATTGTATCTCTATTGATGAGATCACGTTTGGGGACAATGATACTTTAGCCGCTATGGTAGCCGGTTTCATCCACGCGAATCTTTTGGTCCTTCTAACGGATATCGATGGGCTTTATACGGAAAATCCAAAGATCAACCCGGATGCCAAACGGATCGACATGGTAGAAGAGATCACGGCGGAAATCGAAAAACTGGCCGGTGATACGGATACCAAAGTCGGTACCGGCGGCATGAAATCCAAAGTGGAAGCCGCTAAAATCGCTGTTACGGCAGGCGTGCCTGTTTATATCTGCCATGCGGAAGCACCTCATATTTTGATGCAGGCAGTAAACGGTACCGCTACCGGCACTTATTTCTGCCCCAAAAACAATTCATTGAATACCAAAATGCAATGGATCGCTTTTCATTCGGAAGCCCAAGGGATTTTATTCGTGGACGACGGCGCCAAAAAAGCGTTGGAAGAAAACAACAAAAGCCTTCTCCCCTCCGGCATCAAAAAGGTGGAAGGCACTTTTCCCGAAAATGCCGTGGTGGAAGTCAGAGATTTAAACAACAATCCCATCGGCCGCGGGATCTGTAATTTTTCTTCCGATGTTTTGGAAACGATCATTGGAAAATCCTCAGCCGAAGTAAAAAATATCAACCCGGATGCCAAAGAAGAAGTGATCCATCGGAATAAATGGATCAGTAATAAACAAGTAAATCAAAGGAGATGTTCAAATGAGTGAAATCACAGTAAAAGGAAGTCAAGCAAAAGAAAGCGCAAAAGTATTAGCCCTCCTTTCCACAGCAGAAAAAAACAATGCTCTCATGAAAATAGCAGAATTATTGGAAACAAAAGCGGAAGAAATCTTAAGCGAAAATGCCGTTGATCTGCAAAAAGGAAAAGAAAAAAATATTTCCCCTTCCCTATTGGATCGACTGAGTTTATCCAAAGAAAGAATCAAAGCAATGGCAGACGGGGTAAGGGAAGTCGTGGATCTGCCGGATCCTATCGGCGTGATCAAAGATACTTTTCATCGTCCAAATGGACTTGTGATCGAAAAAATCCAAGTGCCTTTGGGAGTCATCGGTATGATCTATGAAGCAAGACCCAATGTTACTGTAGATGCTTCCGTACTGGCATTTAAAACCGGCAATGCTATCATACTAAGAGGCAGCTCTTCTGCTCTCAATTCCAACAAAGCGATCGTAAAAGTGATCCATGAAGCATTGGAAGAAGTGGGCGTGCCGCAAAATGCCGTTCAGCTGCTGGAAGACACCAATCATGATTCCGTAACGGAATTCATCCGCTGCAATGAATATATCGATGTTTTGATCCCCAGAGGCGGAAAGAACCTGATCGAAAACGTTTTAAACAATGCTACAGTTCCCGTCCTCAAAACCGGCGTAGGCAACTGCCACGTATATATCGATAAAGACGCAAAACCGGATATGGCAAAAGAGATCGTCATCAATTCCAAAACGCATCGTCCTTCTGTCTGCAACGCAGCCGAAACCCTGCTGCTTCACAAAGACTATCCTTATGGAGAAGAAATCATCAACGCTCTTTTAGAACAGGGCGTTATACTGCATGTTTGTGAAGACACCTTAAAACGATATCCCGATCTAAAGGAAAAAGAAGGTGTTCAGCCTGCTACAGAAGAAGATTGGCCTACAGAATACTTGGATATGGAAATGGCGGTAAAAACCGTCGATTCTTTGGAAGAAGCGCTCTTACACATCGATACCTATGGAACCAACCATACGGAATGTATCGTAACGGAAAATACAGACACAGCGGAAACCTTCTTAAAAAGAGTGGATGCCGCCGCAGTCAACCACAATGCTTCCACCCGCTTTACAGATGGTTTTGAATATGGGTTCGGCGCAGAAATCGGGATCAGCACTCAAAAAACACACGCCAGAGGACCTATGGGTCTTCCGGAATTGACATCTTATAAATTCCTGGTACACGGAACAGGTCAAATCCGTAAATAGCTAAAGATTTTTCTATGTAAAGTAACGATTCTCCTTTTTTTAAGGATGGCAGGTCTTCTTATCTGTCATCCTTTTTCTTTTCCCCTCTTTTAACTCTTTTCACATTTATCTTTTTCTCGCGCACCATTTTATCTGTCTGATTTTTAACTTTACGTTTTCTTTTGTTCGTTTGCTTTTGCTATATAAGAAAAAATCAATATTACCCTTCTCTCCCCTCCTTTCTATTTTCTTTTTTGGCAAAATGTGCTATATTGTGTAAAACTAAAGTGTTTTCTCCAAACAGAAAACACAAGAGAAAGGATGAAATTATGCGATTACAAGATAAGGTCACTGTCATCACAGGTTCCTCCAGGGGGATCGGACGGGAAACTGCGCTCGCTTTCGCCAAAGAAGGCAGTCATATCGTAGTAAATTATACCCACAGCCAAGAAAAAGCGGAAAAAGTGGCGGAAGAGATCCGAAAAATAGGCCGAGACGCTATTGTGGTCAAAGCGGACGTTACCAACAGAGCGGAAGTCAAGGCTCTTTTTTCCAAAGCGTTCGATCATTTTGGAAAAATCGATATTTTGATCAACAACGCAGGGATCAGCCGGCCCAAATCTTTTTTGGAACTCACCGATGAAGATTGGGACGAAGTCATGGACGCTAATTTAAAAAGTATGTTTATCACCACCCAGGAGATCTTTCCTTATATGCAGAAGCAAAACCACGGCCGTATCGTGAATTTAGCCTCTGCCGCAGGCCAATATCACGGTCCTTTTATTTTGAATTACGCGGTTTCCAAAGCAGGCGTCATCAGCCTTACCAAAACGACCGCCCGTTTTGGCGCGCCGTACAATATCCTGATCAATGCGGTCGCCCCCGGTATGATCAATTCCGAAATGATCGAAGAAGAAATGAAAACCGATATGGGCAAAACCATTGTGGGAATGAGTCTTTTAAAACGGCCGGGTGAAATATCCGATGTTGTCGCTTCTATTTTGTTCTTGGCTTCCGATGAACAAAACTATATCACCGGCCATGTTATCAGCATCAGCGGTGGCGGTTATCTGGGTTAAGGAAAGTATTAAAAATTTATTTTATAAAAAATATAAGGAGGAAGAAAAATGGAAATTAAAAGTATCGTGCACACTGGGATCACTGTAAGAAGTTTGGAAAAATCTATTCCTTTTTATCGTGATGTATTGGGACTAAAGCAAGTGAATGAACCGGAACCGCTCAAAGAGCCCAATGCAGAGGAAGGAATTGCCGTAGGCGTTGGCAAACCGGTCTCAAGCCACACTGTTTTATTTGAAACAGCTAACGGACAGACCATTGAACTTTTGGAATATGCAGAACCAAAAGCTCCCAATGACAAGCCATTGACACAAAATGCACTGGGCGCTATGCACGTTTCTTTTGAAGTAGAAGACATCAACGCATGGGTAAAAAGGCTCACAGAACAAGGCGTGAAATTCTATTATGAACCAAAACTGATTTTAAACGGCGCCATGAAAGATATTTGGTGGTGCTATTTCGAAGATCCGGACGGCATCGTTTTGGAACTGATGGAATTGCCTAAAAAATAGTTTTTTGTTTTCAAGAAAGCAAGTTATGGGATAAAATAAACATTGATATAAATCAAAAGCCGATCATAAAATGATCGGCTTTTTTCCTGTCTGCATCACAGTAAACACCTTTGTTATCGCGCAAAAAGGGCTTCCTTGCGGTTTTCTTTATGAGAGATATAAAAGGTATCGTTCTTTGGAAAAATCTGAAATTTTACCCTGTTTTTAACCTTAGTTTTTCTTTTCATCCATAAAAGAATCCGTATCCAACTGACTCAATTCCATCTTGTCCACATTTATGAAACGGCCGCTTTTTTCCACCACTTTAGTAGTTTTGTCAATGCTTCCTGTGACGGGATTTTTTAAAGTAGTTTCAATGGTCATTCTCGGTTCCGTTAATCCCTTGCTTCTTTCTTTGCTTTTTTTACTGGTTCTTACCGTTTGTACTGTTTTCACGATTTGTTCTCCATACGTTTCCGGGATTTCCGTTGTGATCTCCCTTCTTACTACTTTTTCAGCAGATGGTGCTTTTCCTTTTGCCAGCATTTCCGCTTCTTTTGTTATCTTTGTCTCTTTATATTTTTTCTCCATGGCTTCTCCTCTCTTTGTTTGCTTTTTCATCATTGCCGGTATCTTTTTTATTTTTTCACCAAAAAAATTTTTTTATTCGAAGAAGCCCATTGAAGTTCATTTTATCTTTTATAAAATAAATTCTTAGAAAATTTTTTATATAACAAAATCCCCTTTTCTATCGCAATAAGGAAGCTGTCCTCATAAACAAAAAGGAGCTGCCTTACTGAAGCAGTAAGACAACTCCGATAGATCAGATCCCTTTTTTATAAAGAAGATAGGAATATACGCATGGCACAAATGCCAAAATAATGATCAATACGATAAACAGCCAAGCACTCCAGAAATGCAATAAGGTGAATAGTATCATTACAATGCCGCCGAGCACCCACAGAAAGCCGGCGATACGATGCGTCCGATTCCAGTTTTCCTCACTTGCAAGCGTCCACGGCAGTTTGATACCCATGGTATAACTCTGTTTGGTTTTGGGCAAAAAATTGCCGATGGCAATAAATATCAGGCCGATCAACAGCGGTGTAACGGTTTCAATATGTATCTCATACCCCAACGCATTGCCTAACACCATAAAACTTACAAAAATAGACAATAGCGGCACGGTCCATATGGAAAGTGTGCGAAGCGCGGAACTCATATTCTGTTTTTTGGGATCGGAATTTAAAGCAAATTGTACCAACAAATTGATCCCTGCCATGAATGCAGGAATGCCAAATACAGTAAACGCGCGGCTGGACCAGCCGTTTGCTTCTCCATTGAATCCAAAATGTGTCGCGATTGTTTCAGGCAAACGATGATATACCAATACCCCTGCTAACATAGGTAATAAACATAACAGTGTGGTAACCAGGAGCTCTTTCTTATTTTTCATCCTCTTTCTCCCCTTTCAAGCTTGTCAGCCAAAGCAATACTTCTTCCAAGACCGAAGCGTTCAGACTATAGTAAATGTAATTTTTCTCCCGCTTTTCAAAAATAAGCCCCGCATTTTTTAGCTGAGAAAGATGGTACGATACGGAAGCGCCCGCAATATCAAAACGAGCAGCAATATCACCTGCAGTCATCGTACCCTCTTTTAGCATATTCAATATTTCCCGCCTGATCGGGTCACCGAGGGCTTTCATGGTTTCGCTGAGTCCCATTTTTCCGTTCACCTCTATCTGTTTAGAAATTTATCTAAATACATTATATCATGCTGATCTCTCCTGTCAATAACTATTTAGAAAAAATTCTAAATAGTTTAAAAAAGCTTTTTTACCGCTGATTTACCTGTGCCGGAAAACAATAAAAAAAGTAAGTTTTCACTTACTTTTTATCAGATCCTTTTATTTCTTCAGACAGAACATTTTATTCATCATAAGGATATATTTTATTCTTTTTCAAATAGGCAATACTTTCTTTTACTCCTTCTAAAAATCCCAGTTCGATAACGGAGATAGGCTGTATTTGATATATTTCGATACATTTTTGATAGTTTCTAAAATCAACAGTCCCCTGCCCCAATGGCAAATGCTCATCATAAATACCGCAATTATCGCTTAAATGCACATATTTGATATAGGGAGCCAATGCCTCAAACCAGTCTTCCAACGAAGTCCTGGAGCAATGGCAGTGTCCGATATCCAAACAAACCTGAAAACGTGGGGAATCCACATTTTCTATCACTTTTTTCATCAATGTCGGATTATAATCGCTTACATTTTCAAAGCAAATCACAATATTGGGATAGCGATCTACCATTTCTTTCCAAAAAACGGTATTTTCATAAAGCCAATTATCCACATAATAGCTTTGCAGCACATTAGGTGTCAGGTTGGTATGGAATACGATATATTCCAGCTTCAATCTTTTCGCGATTTCTAAACTTTCTATGACACGATCTCTTGAAATGTTCCGTATCTTGAGATCCGGACTGGAAACCGTCACGTCAATAAAAGAACCGTGCATGGATTTTAAAAAAGGACTGTTTTGATAGGTTTCGATAAATCCTTCCGTCCGCGCTTTTTCCTCCAGATTATACGGAATGGCAAAATCCAAGAGCTCGAAATATATATTGTTTTCTTTTGCATAAGCCAAATACGGGCTTAATTCCGTAGTGTCAGGCTGTACCAATAAAATTTTTGTCTGCTTTGTTTGTTTTTTCATAACTCACCTCTTCAAAATTTGAAAAGCGATCTAATAAGACATTTTATTTCCTGCTTTCTCGATATGCGTTTAAAAACCGATATTTCTTTCCATGGATTTTTTCCGCTTTATCGTAAATGCCCAAAGATCTCAAAAAAGAAGATGCTTTCTCTTCTTCCAAAAATTCCAGTTCCAATTCATAATCCACACGTCCCAAATATTCGTTTTTATCCAAGCAAAGAAGAAGTCCTTCTTCCGGTTCTTTCTCCATCCGCAGTGTTTTTAAACTGCCAAGTCTTATCAGTTCTCCCGCAAAGAGAGAAGCTCTATCCCCCAATAACGCTCTTACCTCTTCCGCGGAAAATTTTTTGGGCAGCGTATGACCCAAAAAAGGGAATTCCAGTTCTTTGCTTTTGGAATAATTTATCTTTTCTTTCCTGTAAGGCAATTTTATCTGGATCAAGGGCGTTTCTTTTTTGACCGTTCTGATCCGAAAAGTAATCCCGTTTTCCGATAACTGATATTTTTCCGTATCGTAATATGTATTGGTCTGCTCTATTACCTTATCCCAAGACAATCGATCTTTATAATTTTCATACGCGTCTTCTGTCAATAAATATTTAAACTCTTTTTCCAGCATGATATCCTTTTCCTTTTTGCTTGATCCTGCCTTACAAAACCGGCCATTTTTATTTTACCACAAAAGGAAAAAATCTTCTTCCTTTTATCGTATTGATTTATATCGTTTCGGTCTATCCTCTTTTGAAGCAATCCCGATCGGAATTTCCTTGCTGAATTTTTCTGAAACAGGCTTGCGCAAACGCTTCAGTCGTGATAAAATAAAAAGGTCGCAAGAACGACACAGGGGAGTAGCTCAATTGGTAGAGCGGCGGTCTCCAAAACCGTAGGTCGCGGGTTCGACTCCTGTCTCCCCTGCCATTTTTCGTTTACCACTCCCGCTCGTATGGGTTGGAGCTTCAATATACCTTTCAATAATGAAGATCGACCAGCTAAAAAGCGGTCGATTTTTTTATATTGCAAATAAAAAAAGATAGAATTTCGTTATTCTATCTTTTTATAAAATAAAAATATCTGAATGCCGGGTACTATCTAAATCGTCCGATCATCTGCTTTTTTTCTTGATATCTATTACTGTATATTCCGAGATTGTGCCGGTTTTAAATTTGATGGCCCAATCACTGATCCCGGAATTGACTATGAAAGTCGTATTTTCTCTTGTCTCCACTCCATATACTTTGTCATTGGCGCCAAGCAATACGCCCAATTCTCCCAAAGGAAACAATTGTCCTCCGTGCGTATGGCCTGATAATACCAAATCTGCTTTATTCATCTCATTGTCATAATCGTTTGGCTGATGATCTAAGATGATCACATATCGATCTTTACTCAAATCAGCAACTAAATCATCCACTTTTGCCCTGTCTCTTATTTCAGCGTCTTGCCTTCCCACCAAAACGATATTATCCGTTATCTCAACGGATGAATCTTCTAAGATCGTCACATGATTATTCTTCAGTTCTCTTCTTATATCATCATCGGTATAATCACGATGATGATAATAGCCTTTATCATGATTTCCATAAACAAAATACACTCCGTATTTTGTTTGAAGCTGTCCTAAGCCGTATGTTCCGTCTACCATATATTCATACGGAGTATCATCATCAATATAATCACCGGTTATCACTACGATATCTGCGTTTAATTGGCTGATATCGTTCATATATTGCGTAAACTCTTTGCCATCCATCGTTGCGCCCAAATGACTATCCGATATCTGAACTATCCGAAAAGTATCGGTTCCGAGATCTTTGGCCGTTTCTATTTGATAGTCTGTTTCCACCACATGATGCGCCAGATAATATCCGTGTACAAGCAGTAATGACGTTAATACGATACCTGTTATCAGCGCGGTATATTTCCCGATCGTTTTTTTGGAAATCTTTCCGGCTATCCAAAAAATCAGATGAGTCAAAGCGATAATAACGATCAGATGGATATCTACAACAATTGCATTGACTGCATCAATAAAGAAGCCCGGTATGAATAGTAAGATCGGAGCAATGGACAAAACCCATGATAAGTATTTATGATCAATGCGTTTTTTTATTATGTCATGCGCTAACCGCATCAAGTATATTATTGATAAAAGCAGCAACATAAAGACCACGATCAATAATAAAATATATACCCACATAACAAACCTCCTGATAAACTATTCTAACGATTTGACTTCTCCTATTCTCCATCCGATACAGCCTCAACCACTCTATAGAAGTGTTTTCAAAACCTTTATTGCCAAATGACTGAACTATAGTGAAAAAACCGCTCCATGCCGATGGTTAGAGCTTTTTTATTTCTTCTTTTTCTTTCTTCGGTTCTTTTAAATTGACTATTTTAGACCCGGGGTAATTTTTATGGATAAACTCTGTTGCCTTTTTAGCGCTGCCGCTGCCGCTGTATAGAAGAAAAGTCACTTTTTTATCTGTTAGATCCAGTGTTTTTAGCGCGGTAGCTGCCGGCGTGGACAACCTGGAATTCCAAACAGGCGATCCTATCACCACTTCATCATATTCTGCCACTTCATGATCAAAATCGACCAATGTTTCTTTATAATCAATGGCAGCTTTGAATCCGCCGGATAACATTTTGAATAGGAAACTTTTCGGCAGTTCTTTTTTTACCTTTATTTTTCTAATATCATACCCATCCCTTTTCAAATGATCGGCAATCATATCTCCGTTTCCCGTTAGGCTGTAATATATGAATATCTTTTTCATTTTGATTCTCCTTTAAAAATCATTATGGATCATTAGATATTATAAATAATAACTGTTAACATATCCCTATTTCAAGTAATTTTATTATCCATACACTAATAAAGCCCCTCTTATGAGGGGCTATATTTAATTTTGATCATTTAAATAGCTATCAATCAAGTCATTTATAACTTGGTATATACTTTTTCCTTGTTTCTGTAAAATCTCTTTAAATTGAATATACTTGTCTGCATCAACCCAAACCCTCAAGGATTTCTTTTTTTCGAGATATTTCTTTTGCGCAGCATATTTTATCTTGCATGAATTAACCCTCTAATCTGCATAATAATTTGATATAATAAAGCAATGCCAAAGCCCACAAGTAATACTCTAGTAAAGACTGGAAAACCTAATGCTGAACCAAAAACCAATAATAATGCGATTAAAAATACTAATATCCGATTTGCTTTCATATTAAATTTCTCCTTTCTATAGAGAACCTTATAATACTTTAATAACAGTTATAACGTTGGCCAACATGATGATTGTAATAAATTTGGTAACCTATAAAATATCTTACCATTTCTTTTCTTCGCCTATTATGATTTTTCCGATTCTCACACTTTTAATTCCACTTCATAAGCGCTGTCTTTTTGATATTCTTTTAAGACCGGATAAATGTAATCCTCCAAGAATTCCGTTACTTGTTCCGCTGCTCTGCCTGTCAAAGAAGAATGATCGATGATTCTTTGAATATCTGCCATGGAAAGGCCGATGACGGGATCTTTCGCGATCCGTTTCAAAAGATCATTTTCTTTTCCCTCTTCTTTGATACCTATTGTTACCGCCATGGAATGCTGCCTGATCTGTTCATGCACTTCCTGCCTGTCATGTCCTTGTTTGACCGATTCCATAATGATATTTTCCGTAATCATAAAAGGCAGTTCTTCGTTTACATGCTTTTCTATGACTTTGGGATATACCACAATACCGGAAGCAATGTTGATACAAATATCCAGCATGCCGTCCGCCGCCAAAAACATCTCCGGTATCGTCATTCTGCGGTTGGCGGAATCATCCAATGTTCTTTCCAGCCATTGCGTGGAAGCTGTCATAGTCAAATTTTGTATATCATTGATAATGTACCTGGCGATAGAAGCCACGCGTTCGCTCCGCATGGGGTTTCTTTTATACGCCATGGCGGAAGAGCCGATTTGATTTTTACCAAAGGGTTCTTCCAGTTCTTTTTTATGCTGTAAAAGACGTATATCATTGGTGAATTTATGCGCGCTCTGTGCCAGGCCTACCAACGGACTCAACAGATAAAAATCCATCTTTCTGGGTTCTGTTTGCCCCGTTACGGGATACACTTTTTGAAAGCCCATTTTTTCCGCTACCATACGGTCTAACTGTTTTACTTTTTCATGATCTCCTTCAAAAAGCTTTAAAAAGCTGGCCTGGGTGCCGGTGGTTCCCTTTACGCCTCGAAAAGAGATCTCTTCTTTTCTTCTTTTCACTTCCAACAGATCTTCATAAAAGTCATAGATCCACAAAGTGGCTCTCTTCCCCACCGTAGTAAGCTGCGCCGGCTGAAAATGAGTAAATCCCAAAGTCCTCTGTTCTTTATAGCGATCCGCAAACTGCGCCAGGCGGAAAATAAGCGTGGCTAATTTGTGTTCAATGATACCAAGCGCTTCTTTTATTTGTACCAAATCGCCGTTTCCCTGCACAAAAGCACTGGTAGCGCCAAGATGGATAATCGCTCTCGCATGGGGGCACGCGTCTCCAAAAGTGTGTACATGCGCCATCACATCATGGCGAAGTTTCTTTTCATATTCCGCCGCTTTTTCAAAATCGATCTTTTCCACATTTTCTTTCATTTCATTGATTTGTTCTTCCGTAATAGGCAGTCCCAGTTCTTTTTCTGATTCTGCCAGCGCCACCCATAATTTGCGCCATGTGGAAAATTTATATTGGCTGCTGAAGATTTCTTGCATCTCCTTGGAAGCGTATCTTTCGCTCAAAGGATGCACGAAAGTTGTTCTATCCATTGATTCGTCTCCTTATAGCGTGTTTACAAAAGCTTCTAAATTATCCATGCCTTCTTTGATATTTTCCAAAGAAGTAGCATAAGACAGTCTGATAAAATCATCTCCGCCAAATTCGATTCCCGGTACACAAGCAATTTTTGCCGATTCCAGTAAAATTCTGCAAAGCTCCGTAGAGCTGCCGATCTCTTTTCCTTCATAAACGCATTTTTTGAGTTTGGAAATATTCGGCATCACATAAAAAGCGCCTTTTGGCATGACACAAGAGATATATTTCATATCGTTCAAGCGTTTTACGATATATTTTCTTCTTTCATCAAAGGCTTTTACCATCATCGTCAGGTCTTCTCCTTCGCCTTCCAAAGCAGCTACTGTCGCCACCTGCGCAATGGTATTGGGATTAGAAGTAGCATGGCTTTGGATACTGCTCATGGCTTTGATCACCTGTTCATCCCCTGCGGCGTAACCGATCCTCCAGCCGGTCATGGAAAACGCTTTGGAAACCCCATTGATCACAATGGTTTTTTCTTTCATTTTTTCGCTGACGGATGCGATACTGACATGCTTGTTGCCGTCAAAAACCAATTTTTCATAGATTTCATCGGAAAGGACAGCTAGCTGATCGTATTTTTCGATCACCTTTGCCAAACCTTCCAGTTCTTCTTTTGTATACATGGATCCCGTGGGATTGGAAGGTGAATTTAAGATAAACAGTTTTGTTTTTTCCGTGATCGCTTCTTCCAATTGTTCCGGGGTGATCTTAAAGCCGTTTTCTTCTTTTCCGAATATGAATTTAGGCGTTGCGCCGGAAAGTTTGACCAATTCGGGATAGCTTACCCAGTAAGGAGCCGGAATGATCGCTTCGTCCCCTTCTTCCAACAGAGCCTGACACACATTGTGGATCGAATGTTTCGCCCCGTTGGAAACGATGATTTGGCTGGTTTTATATTCCAAATTGTTGTCCTTTTTGAATTTATCCTGTATCGCTTTTTTGATTTCCAAAGTACCGGAAGCCGGTGTATACAAAATATTCCCCTGTTTTGTGAATTCGATCGCTTTTTCCCTAATATATGCAGGTGTAGGAAAATCCGGTTCCCCTGCGCCGAAATTGATCACATTGATCCCATTTGCTCTCATTTCCTTTGCTTTCGCATTGATCGCAAGCGTAGCCGAAGGTTTTACGTTTAAAGCTCTTTTTGTTAATTGCATCATCATCCATCCTATCTTGTTTAAAATTTATAATAATGAATCCTCATTTTATACTATTCTTCTTTTGCTAAAGCATCATAGACAGACAAAGCATAGCTTCCGTCTTCTTCCATGGTATAACCGAAAATCAGATTTCGGTCCTTTAACAATTTATTTAAAAAATCCACAATATGATAAAAATCATGAAAATTTTTTAAGCTTTCTTTCCCCAATAATTTTAATTTTTCATCTTTTACTTTTTCATCCATATATCTCAGCGCCTCTATTTTTCTTTGTATCGTTTTTGTAATGCTGCATAAGTTTTTTGATCCGTTCGATCCAATAGGATCGGTGTTACGGAAACATATCCTTCTTCCACTGCCGCAATATCCGTATTTTTACCTGCGATATCTTCTTTTTGACCGGAATACATCCAGTAATAAGGGCTGTTTCTCGGATCCTTGCTTTCTACGATGCTGTCCCGCCATCTTCTTACCCCTAATGTCGTCACTTTGATCCCTTTTATCTCTTCTTTTTCCAAAGGCGGCACGTTGATGTTGAGAAAAGTGAACTTTGGCAGCATACTGATGTCGTATCGTTCCAATACTTTTTTTACCCAATAAACCGCTGTTTCATAAGGCGGTTCTTCTCTATCTTGTCCCAGTCCGATGGAAACTGCGATACTCGGCACCTCGTATAAACAGGCCTCTGTCGCTGCGCCCACTGTGCCGGAATATAAAATATCCGAAGCCATATTATACCCTTCATTGATCCCTACAAGAACCAAGTCAGGCTTGAAATCAGGAAAAACATGGATCCCCAGCTTCACACAATCCGTCGGGGTCCCCGTCAGTGAATAAGCTCTGACGCCGAATCGTTCCGTATAGCTTTTTTCCGGTTCCAGCCGTAAGGGATGAAAAAGAGTGATCGCGTTGCTGATGCCGCTTTGCTGTATCTGAGGAGCTACGACTAAAATGTTTCCTGCCTCTTTTAGCCCGACAGCTAAGGTCATAAGGCCCGGGCTTCGTATCCCATCATCATTGGATAATAATAGATTCATATATGATTTCCTCCGAACTGAAAGTAAAATCATTCAAATTTATTATATTTTATTTCAGGGTAAAAATCCATAAGAAACTGTCAATTCGAAGAAAGCTATATCAATTGTGTCCTTTTTCTTTTTCTTCTTTTCTTCCGTTTTATTCCTTTTCTTTTGAAAGAAATGGATTGACGAATGGCTGAGAAAAAGGTATAATATGTTTTGTCGCGTGGGGAGATGCCCGAGAGGCTAAAGGGGGCGGACTGTAAATCCGTTGGCAACGCCTACGCTGGTTCGAATCCAGCTCTCCCCACCATTTTTTTGTACTTTGATTTGTATAAAAGCAAAATGGGATTCATGCCGTTTTGCTTTTTTTATTGCTTTTTTGCGGTTCTCTCCCATTTTACTTCGTTTCAGCAAAAAAGAAGCCCCATCGGGAGGCTTCTTTTTCTTTTTGCATTTTCTAAAATCGACTTTATTTTACAACGATATTGACCAGTTTGTTTTTGACGGCGATAGTCTTTACAATGGTTTTCTGATCCATGTATTTTTGATAATCTGGAGAAGAAACGACCATATCAATCATAGCCTGTTCTTCCGTATTTACAGGGATAGACATTCTTCCCCTTAATTTCCCGTTGAATTGGACAATGACTTCTATATTATCCTGTTTTAACGCTTCCTCGTCATATTGAGGCCATTTTTCCTTTACTACAGAGGTTTCTTTGCCGATCATATGCCACAATTCTTCTGCCAAATGCGGTACAAAAGGAGTCAATATGGTGATCAGATTGACAATGGCTTCTTCATATACGGGATAATTGTCTTCATCCAAATGTTTCTTGTATTCATACATACTGTTGACCAATTCCATGATGGAGCTGATGGCAGTGTTGAAATTGAATCTTTGTTCAATGTCTTCCGACACTTTTTTGATGCTTTGATGGATCGCTCGTCTCAACTCTTTGTCATAGCTGGTAAGCTGACCCATTTTTCCGCCTTTTAACGTGCCGTATTCCGCAATCAAACGGTATACTCTGTTTAAGAAACGGTAAGAACCCTCTACCCCTTGATCGCTCCATTCCAGATCTCTTTCCGGCGGTGCTGCAAAAAGAATAAAGAGACGCGCTGTGTCCGCGCCGTATTTTTCCATGATCTCATCGGGGCTTACCACATTGCCTTTGGATTTACTCATCTTAAACCCGTCTTTTAATACCATTCCTTGTGTCAGCAGGTTTTTAAAGGGTTCCGTATAAGAAATAAGGCCCATATCATGCAGCACTTTCGTAAAGAACCGCGCATACATCAAGTGCAAAATAGCATGTTCTACCCCACCGATATATTGATCTACCTGCATGAAGTATTCCGCTTCTTCTTTCTTGAAAGGTTCTGTTTCCTCATGAGGAGAACAGTACCGCAGAAAATACCAAGAGGAATCCACAAAAGTATCCATGGTATCGGTTTCTCTTTTAGCCGGTCTTCCGCAGATAGGACAGGTAGTTTCCACAAATTCTTTACATTTTGCCAAAGGAGATTCTCCCGTAGGCTCAAAGATCACATTTTTGGGCAATATGACCGGCAGATCTTTTTCCGGTACCGGCACCGTGCCGCAATGATCACAATAAATGATCGGGATAGGCGCACCCCAGTATCTTTGCCTGGAGATCAACCAGTCTCTCAGTTTATAATTGACGGTTTTGTATCCGCATCCTTGTTCCGCGATATAAGACGAAATAGCGTCGATCGCTTTTCTGTTGTCCATGCCGTCAAACTGTCCGGAATTGACCAGAACGCCCGGTTCGATATAAGCGTTTTCCATAGTATCCACTGTCAAAGAGTGTTCTTCGTTTTGGATGACCAAATGGATAGGCAGTCCATATTTTTTAGCGAATACAAAGTCTCTTTCGTCATGAGCGGGAACCCCCATGACCGCGCCGGTCCCGTAATCCACCAATACATAATTGGCGATCCAGATAGGGATCCGATTCCCGTTTACGGGATTTACAGCGTATCCGCCGATAAAGATCCCTTCTTTTTCCGTTTCTGTGGACATACGGGTGATTTCATTCAATGACTGCATTTTATATTTAAAATCATTGACTGCTTGTTCATATTCTGTGCCGTTCGCGATTTTTGCCGTCAAGGGATGTTCCGGCGCCAAAACCACATAAGATACCCCATATACCGTATCCGGTCTTGTGGTAAAGACAGTGATCTTATCTTCTAAGCCTTCTACTTTAAAATCGATCATGGTCCCTTCGCTTCTGCCGATCCAGTTTTGCTGCATGATTTTTACTTTGTCCGGCCAGCCCTTTAACTGTTCAATGTCTTTTAATAGATCTTCCACATAATCGGTGATCTTAAAATACCATTGTTCCAGATCTTTTTTCTTGACTTCCGTGTCGCACCGTTCACAGCGGCCGTCTACTACCTGTTCATTGGCTAATACCGTTTGACAGGAAGGGCACCAGTTTACAGGTGATTTTTTCTTGTAGGCCAGACCCATTTCGAACATTTTGGTAAAAAACCACTGTGTCCATTTATAATAATCTTCTTTACAGGTAGCGACTTCTCTGCCCCAATCATAGCTGATCCCCAGCTGTTTTAGATTTTCTTCCATGCTTTCGATATTTTCCAAGGTCCATTTTTCCGGATCGACACCGTGCTTGATGGCTGCGTTTTCTGCCGGAAGACCAAAAGAATCAAATCCCATAGGATGCAGTACATTATATCCTT
>JAEEYS010000076.1 GCA_016288255.1 Bacillota bacterium | reverse complement strand
TACGGGATTTTCATTGGTCTGTTTGACCACCAGTTCCATATCAAAATCCGTATGGGCTTCCGGGCTTCTCATATTAAAGATAAAGCGAGCGGCATCTTTGCCGACTTCGTCTACCAGATCGATCAAAGAAATGGATTTTCCTGTTCGTTTGGACATGCGGACCACTTCGCCGCCGCGCATGAGCCGAACCAGCTGCATGATGATGACAATCAGGTTGTCCCCATTGCAGCCGATAGCGTCCATAGCGCCTTTCATACGGGCGATATGACCGTGATGGTCGGCACCCCAGATATCGATGATCTCCTGGAATCCTCTGTCGAATTTATCTTTGTGATACGCGATATCTGCCGCAAAATAGGTAGGGATCCCATTGGCTCTGACCAAAACTTCGTCTTTTTCCGAACCGAAATCCGTAGCCTTGAACCAAAGCGCGCCGTCTTTTTCATAAGTGATGTCCTTGTCCCGCAGAAGGTCCAGCACGGCGCTTACCTTACCGCTTTGATGAAGACTGCTTTCCCGATACCAGACATCGAAGGTGATACCGAATTTTTTTAAATCTTCTTTGATCTTGTCGATATTTTTTTCCAGCGCATACTGGGCAAAAACGGAAGAACGGGTATCGGAATCCATGGAAAGATATTCTTTTCCGTCATGTTCCGCTAAAAATTCCACCATCCGTTCTTTGATGTCGCCTCCCATGTAGCCTCCTTCGGGAAAAACAAAAGGTTCTCCCATCAGCTCTAAAAACCGCGCTTCCAGAGATTTGCCGAATTTTAAGACTTGATTGCCGGCGTCATTGATATAAAACTCTTTTGTGACATCATAGCCCGCGAATTTCAATAAATTTGCCAAAGAATCTCCGATAGCGCCGCCTTTGGCGTTTCCCATGTGCATAGGACCTGTGGGATTGGCGCTCACGAATTCGATCTGTATTTTTTCTTTTTGGCCAAAATCGGAAGAACCGTATCGGTCTCCCATGGCCTGAATGGTATCCAGTAAAGTAAAAAGCCATTTCGGATTGACTCTGAAGTTGATAAAACCGGGACCGGCAATATCGATACCTTCGATCAAATCGCTTTTTGGGAATTCTTTGACCAAAGCTTCCGCGATTTTGCGCGGAGGCATTTTGGCTTCTTTGGTCAGCACCATGGCTAAATTGGTCGCGTAATCTCCGTGACTTTTTTCTCTCGGCGTTTCCAGCAGAATTTCCGGTATATTTTCAATGGAGAAGATTCCTTGTTCTATGTTGGCCGTAAGAGACTGCCTCAATCCTTCTTTCAGCATGTCTTCCAAGGCAAAGATCTCGTAACTCATTTGATTCCTCCTATTTCGCTTTCCAACTCGATCTTAGAAATATGCTTGATCTTGTGTTGTAAAAAGATTTCTCCCAGTTCCACAAATTTTTCCGGCGCGTCCGTGACAAAGAATTGGTGTTCCGGATTGTCGTTTTTATGCCGTTCCATCTGGTGGTGTCTGACGATGTCCTTGACGACCATAGCGGTCTCTTCCGCGGAATCCACCAAACGGATGTCATTTCCCACGATGTCCTTGATGGTATTTTTTAAAAGGGGATAGTGGGTGCAGCCCAAAACCAAGGTGTCGATCCCTTTTCCCATAAGCTCGCTCAAATAGACTCGAATGATCCTTCTGGTGATGTCGTTGTCAAACCAGCCTTCTTCCACCAAAGGCACAAACAAAGGACAGGCCTTTGACCAGACTTCGATGTCCGGATTGAGCGCTTTGATGGCTCGTTCGTAAGAACCGCTTTTGATGGTCCGCTCTGTGCCGATCACGCCAACTTTTTGCTTTTTGGTGGATTTATAAGCGGCCAAAGCGCCGGGCTTGACCACGCCTACCACCGGAAAATCAAATTGGTCCTGGATCTGCTCGATACCCGAAGAACTGGCGGTATTGCAGGCGATCACGACCATTTTTACATTTTGTTCTTTTAAGACGTTGACACATTCTGTCGTAAAACGGATGACCGTTTCCGGACTCTTGTTGCCGTAGGGCACTCTGGCAGTGTCTCCGATATAAATGATATTTTCATTGGGAAGCTGTTTCAACACTTCTTTTACGACGGTCAAGCCACCCAAACCCGAATCAAAAATCCCGATTGGTGCATTTTGTTTTTCCAAGATAAATCCTCCCGGTAAAAATAGAATCATCCAAAATCATTCTATTTCCTATTTTTATATTTTATCGATTCCTGCTCAAAATAAAAAAATAATCCTATCTTCTATTGTAATTTTTTTTTCCGTATATCACAACAGAAAAATCATCGAAAAGGAAGAAAAGAAGAAAAAACTTGAAGAAAGGGGCGGGAGGAGAGAAAACGGGATATGGGGCGCAGGAGAAAAAGGGAAGAAAGCATGCGTCAAGGGAAAAGGCTCTCTGCGTCCCTGCCTGAAAGAGATTGGCGGGAGGATGTAAAAAGCAGCCGGAGGGCTTAAAAACAAAAACAGGCGAAAGAGAAAAAGAAAAAACAGAGGAGAGCTCCTCTGTTTTGATTTTATTTTCGGTGAACAAAAAAATCATTCTTTTACTACCCGAATGGTGTTCCCCGTAGGATCGGAAAGACCCTGCAGCTGACACCGCTGTTCTTTCAGCCATTCGATATGCTCCACGACTTCTTTGGTCAAGATCTCTCCTTGGCAGACAAGGGGGATCCCCGGTGGATAGACCATGACCATTTCTGTGCTGATCTTGCCGATGGCTTCCCGCAGAGGCAAAGAGATTTTTTTACTGTAAAACGCTTCTCTGGGACTTAAGACCACTTCCAAAAAGTCCGGAATAGCGATAGAGATCGTGTCTTGACAAGTTTTTTCATACCGGGAGGCCATTTCTTTGACCGCGTAGATCAGGTGAGAAATGGTTTCTTTGTTGTCCCCGATGGTCACGAGAGCCAAAACATTGTCGTTGTTGGACAGTTCCACCTGTAATCTGAAATCCCGTCTTAAGATCCGCTCCGCTTCATAGCCGGATAATCCCAAACCGCGCACATGGATAGTCAGTTTGGTGGGATCAAAGCGAAATTCCGGATAGTCCGCAATGTCTTCCGGCCCAAAACAATGGATGCCTTTGATCCGATTCAATTCTTTTCGGGCATACTCCGCGAGGGAAATGGTTTTTTCCACCATTTCTTTGCCGTATAGCGCCATTTGTTTTCTGGCAATGTCGATAGAAGCCATCAAAAGATACGAAGCGCTGGTGGTCTGGATCAGACTCAAAACGCTTTTGATCTGACTTTCTTTCACAAGGGGCCCTTTGGTCAGCAGCAGAGAGCTTTGCGTCAGGGAACCGAGACTTTTATGAGAACTCAAAGAACTCATGGAAGCGCCCACTTCCATACCCGTAGGAGGAAGCTTTTCGGAAAACAGGAAATGTCCGCCATGGGCTTCATCCACGATAAGAGGGATCTTTTTTTCCAGACAAGCGGAGGCGATCCGTTTGAGATCCGGCGCAACGCCGTAATAGGTGGGGTTTAGGATCATAACCCCTTTCGCGTCGGGATTTTCTTCGATAGTTTGTATGATACTGTCCGCGGTCAGAGTTAGCGCAAAACCCATTTCTTTGGAAACTTCCGGCAGCACATAGACCGGAATGGCGCCGGATAAGACCATGCCGTTTTGAGCGGATTTATGGGCGTTGCGGGGCACGATGATCTTATCGCCAGGCTCTGTCAGAGCCATGATCATCGTTTGTACTCCCATGGT
>JAEEYS010000075.1 GCA_016288255.1 Bacillota bacterium | reverse complement strand
ATTTTATCACAACAAGGCAAAGAATATTTTGGGCGCTGTAAAAAAAATAAAAGAAGAATTCCACGGTGAAGTGCCTCGTACATTGGAAGAGCTTATTACACTTCCCGGCGTGGGAAGAAAAACCGCAAATGTGGTTTTGGGAAATTGTTTTGGGATTCCGGGGATCGTGGTGGATACCCATGTGATGCGTTTGTCACAGCGGATCGGGATCACGAAGAACAAGACACCGGAAAAAATCGAGCAGGATCTGATGCGGCTATTGCCGGTGGATCACTGGATCCGATTCAATCATCAGATGATAGATCACGGAAGAAAAATTTGTGACGCTAAAAAACCGAAGTGCGGTATGTGTGGGTTGGAAACGATCTGTTCTTTTGTGAATGGAGAGATCAAGGAACCTAAAAATAAAAAATAGTGGACTTTGGTATCAAACGGAAGTAAGATAATGAATTGGAGTGGTAAAGTTCGCGGCTTCTTTGAGGTGAAAGCATTTTATTTATTTTCAACTTTTTGCCGTCAAATAGAGTCTTAATAGAGGTTGTGATTTGACACTATTTTTTACTGCTTGATCAGAGGAAGGGAGAACAGAAATGAAAAAGATAACAGCCTGTTTTTTGGTAATCGTTTTATGTCTTTTTACGCTGTCTGCGTGCAGCGGGCAAAACAGTGATGTTCCGTCAGAGGATGGATCATCGGAAAAAGAATGTGCTTTTTTAGGATCTTATATTGATGTGAGCGATATGGGATATACACTGCAGATCACGGAAGAAGATGGAACAGTTCAGGTAAATCTTTCTGTTCCGGATGAAGGGGATTTTCAAGGAGAAGGGACTTGTGAAGGGGATAAGCTGACAGCAACGCTCAGCAATGAAAAAATAGAAAGCCCTATTATAGTAGAGATCGTTCCGGCGGAAAGCGGAGATGATTTGATCACATTAACGGTCACGGATGCCAAGGAAGGGATTCAGACCGGCGAAAGCTTTACTTTTATGCCAGGTGAGCCAGCGGTTCAGGAAAGTATGGATTGGGTCGGAAGATGGTACGATTTGACGAGCCAGCGCGCTACGATGTCGATCATACCAAATGAAGAAAACGGAAAATATAAGGTAGAAATCACTTGGAGCAGCAGTGCCGCGACCTTATCGGCATGGCGGATGGATGCTGATTATGACGCGAAGCAGAAAACATTGAGTTATAAAAACGGCTGGATGGGAGAACTCACTTATGCCGAAGACGGTTCCGTCGCTTCCGAGGAAACAAAATGGGAAGACGCGGAAGGGTCTTTTACGCTGAATGAAGACGGACATCTGCTTTGGACGGACAGCAAAGAAGAATCCGCAAAAGATTTTGTATTGGAACGGTATACTGCACCGGGACCCAGCAAGGAAAACTTTGTGGAAGAATATTTCCATGTGATCGGCGGGTACGGACAAGGGACCAGCGGTTCTTCCTTAGCGGAAGCAAAAGCAGCATGTGAAGCGTATCGGTTTGCTTCTGATTATGAAATTTGGAATACGGATATTCCAGCGATGCGGGATACCATGCTCGCGGCATGGGAAAGCATGAGCGAAGAAGAACAGGCGGCATTTGACGCGAATTTCATTGATGTAGTGAAATTGTTGGATCTTGTTCTCAGCGATTATGAAGGAAATGCGGGTGTGTTTGAAGACGCAGGCGTGGGAGAAGAAATGAAAGCCCTTTTGGATCGGGATTTTTCCGCGCTTTCTTGGTCGACACTTTGCGCCAATACATTGACCATGGGAAATTCTGAAGATTGATAAAAGAGTTAGAACCAGAATGGATAAATAAAAAGAAGAGATAAAAAGCAGCAGGGTTTTCCTGCTGCTTTTTTTTAAAGCTGCTTCTTCGGATATGATTGATTTTGAAACGGTAAAAAAAGCAAACAATTATCATTCGTTGAAAAATATCGGGGAAATATTAATCGGGGAATAGTGCCATGTTAATATCTCAATAGAAGATCAAGACCCGGGATCAAATGCTATGGTATAAATCATATCGTAGATATGACTGCAGGAGGTAAAAGGGATTAAAAAGAGGAGGTATTTTATGGCAGCGTATACCTATAAGAAAAAATTTTTGAAACTGGCCAACACCAGATTGATCGAAGCGGAACTGTATAATTATACGAATAACAAGGCGTTTTTGAAGAATATGGAGGAGTCCAATCAAAGATACCAAGAATGGATGGGGACCGATCCGGCTTATCAGGGATTTGTATCCACAACGGTGATCTTGGAGGTGTCCAGGCGGATCGCGGCAGTAGACCGGTTGCTGGAAATTTTAAAAAACAGTGAAGAGGATAAAAAAATAGAACTGATCCAAATGAAATATTTTGATTGCAGTTATACGGATGAGGGGATCGCAAAAAAACTATATGTGGACAAGTCTACCGTATACAGGTGGAGAAGAGAGATCATCACGATGCTGGGCGAGATGCTGGGAATGATCATGGAGGCATAAATGGATTTGTAAAATGGAAGAAAGGGACTTTGGTACAAAAAGCTTTATCCTGTTTATTAAAACGGGATAAAGCTTTTTGTTTACAGCAAAGGAGCGAAGGCTCTTAAGAGACTGCGGCAGGCGCGCTCATACCAAGTCGTTTTTTTGGTATCTTCCTTGGTCATGGCTTGGCACAGTTCTAAAGTTTTTAAGAAGTCTTCTTTTAATTCATCTAACGCGGTGGCTTCATACATCCATACGCCGCATTCAAAATGGAGGTATAAACTTCTGTAGTCTAAATTGATGGTGCCGATCACACCGACTTTGTCATCGGAAACAAAGGTTTTGGAATGCATGAAACCGGGAGTGTATTCGTAAACTTTGACGCCGGCGTCGATCAGCTGCGGATAGTAGGACTGTGTCAATACGTGCACAAACCATTTGTCCATGATATGAGGCGTTACGATGCGCACATCGATCCCGTTTTTTGCGGCCAGGCATAAAGCGGATATCATTTCGTTGTCGACGACGATATAAGGGGTATTGATATAGACATATTCTTCCGCGTTATTGATGATATTGATGTAGGTGTTTTCACCCGCAATCTCATCGTCCAGGGGAATATCCCCAAAGGGCTGTACATAGCCTGTTCCGCTGTACTTTGCCAGTTCCTCTTTGGCAGGCTTGAACCGGATATAGTCGGTATCTTCTAAACAGCCGAGATTCCACATTTGCAAAAACATCAAAGTCAGATTCCAGACGGCTTCGCCTTTGAGCATGATACTGGAGTCTTTCCAATGGCCGTATTTTTCGTAAGCATTGATGTATTCGTCCGCTAAATTGATGCCGCCCGTGAATCCCACGGTACCGTCGATGACGCAAATTTTGCGATGGTCGCGGTTGTTCATTCGGATGGACAGATAAGGCTGAAAAGGATTGAACGCCTGAGCCTTGATCCCTTTTTTTCTTAACTTTTCGTAGTATTTATAGGGTAGATTGTTGACACAGCCGATGTCATCATACATAAAACGAACTTCTACCCCTTCTTTTACTTTTTGTTCCAAGATTTCTAGGATAGTATCGAACATAAGGCCGTGGGCTACGATGCAATATTCCATGAAAATAAATTTTTTGGCTTTTCTCAACTCTTCTGTCAGATGCCGGAACATGACTTCACCCGGAGATAAATAGGTGGATTCCGTGTTTTTGTAGATAGGCGCCATAGAGTATTTTTCCAGATAATAGGCTTGTTTATAGGCATCCGGATCTTTTTCTTTTAGCTCTTCCATCACGGCAGGGTCCTGCACCATAAAGGGGTTGGTCATTTCATAGACTTCATGGATCTTATCGGATAGATCATGGGAGCCTCTTTTATTGCCGAAAATAATATAAAAAAGTCCGCCGAAAATAGGAAACAGCAAAATGGGGATGAGCCATGCCATTTTATACGCGGGATTGTCCGGCTTGTTGATGACCCATAAAGCCGCGGCGATACTGAGAAAAACAAAGAACGCGTAAAAGTACACAAAGTAATTGCTGACTTTGACCACTGCAAACATCAGCACGATAAGTTGGATTATGATGAGAAGTGATGTAATAACCAGTCTGGAAAACAGGAGTTTGAAAAATTTTGTCACAATGATCCCTCCCATAAAAAATCCCTTCAAAATATTATAAATAATTCAGACCGATTTGTCAGTAGTTTTATCCATTTTCTCCGGATTTAGATTGCTTTAAATATGCAAAAATTTTTTCTTTCGGTCTTTTAGGATAGAAACAGAAAATAAATGAAGCGGCGGTGATTATGGACAAACAAGGAAAAAATTTTAAGCTGAAAAACAAGCTGGAAATTGTAAAAGGCTATGTGAGAGAAGGACTGCCGGAGGAGGAAATAGCCGAGAAATTGGGGATTTCTTTCAAAACACTTCAAAATTATAAAAGAAAATTTCCCGAACTGAGAAGAGTTTTGGAAACAAAAAAAGAAGATGTGGACAGGATGGTGGAAAGTTCTCTTTTAAAAAGAGCTTTAGGATATAACGTAATGGTTTCCGAAACTGTTTTCGATCAGGATAACCGCTTGAAACAAAGCAAGCAGGTGATAAAACATATTCCCGGAGATCTGTCGGCGCAGAAATTTTGGCTCAAGATGAATATGCCGGAAAAATGGGATGAAGTGAAGGGGATCTCTCAGGAAGAGGATTTTGAGACGTTTGTGGAAGAATTCAGGAAGCTGGAGAAAGAGACGCTGCAGGAAGAAGAAGTTTCGGAAGAAAAAGAGTGGGAAGAAACAGAGTAAGGAAAACAAAAAGATGGCTTTTTCACAAAAACAAAAAGAATTCTATCTGAAAAGCAATAAAAGGATCAATTTGGCGGACGGCAGCGTGAGAAGCGGGAAAACCTATATTTTTAATTACAGGTGGCTGAAATATCTTTTGACAGGGCCAAAGGGAGATCTTTTGATGGCAGGCAAAACGCTTCGGACTCTGGAAAGGAACGTTCTTTTTGCCAAAGGTGGATTTTTGGACCTGGTGGGGAGAGGACATTACCGCTATAACCGCTCTACGGGAGAGCTTTTGATAGGGGATCGGCGGATCTATTGTGTGGGAGCCAGTGATGAAAGAGCGGAAAGCAAGATCAGGGGGCTGACTTTGGCCGGCGCTTATTGTGATGAAGTGACGCTGTTTCCGGAAAATTTTGTAAAACAGCTTCTGGCTCGCTGCAGCGTGAAAAAAAGTCAGCTTTTTTGGAATTGCAATCCGGACAGCCCCTTGCACTACATCAAAAAGGATTTTATCGATAACCCAAAACTAAAAAAAATGATGGCATATTTTACTTTTCATATGGAAGATAATCCTTCTTTGGATCAGGCTTATCAGGAGGACTTAAAAACGCTGTATACCGGCGTTTGGTATGATCGGTATATTTTGGGCAAATGGACTCAGGCAGAAGGGCTGGTTTATGACATGTTTGAAGAAAAAGTCCATGTGAAAGAAGTTTTGGTGGAGGCGGGGGCAGAGGTGATCGTAAGCGTGGATTACGGAACGCTGAATCCGACGGTTTTTTTGATGTGGAGCAAGCGGGGAGAAGAATGGGTTTGTTTTCGGGAATATTATTATTCCGGCAGGGAGGAAGGAAAACAAAAGACGGATCTGGAATTTGCGGAGATCCTTACAAAAGAGACAAAAGAGTTTAAGGTGAAATATGTCATAGTGGATCCTTCCGCTGCCAGTTTTATAGCGCAGCTGAAAAAACTGAGATTCCATGTGGTAAAGGCAAACAACGATGTGCTGGACGGGATCCGCTTTACGGCAAATTTGCTGAAAGAGGGAAAATTATGTTTTCATCCTTCCTGCAAACGAACCATAGAAGAATTTTTAAGCTATATGTGGGATCCTCATTTTGATGAGGACAAACCGAAAAAAGAACGTGACCATGCCATGGATGCTATGCGGTATTTTTGTTATACCGCGCTGAAAAGAAAAACCATGGAGGTTTGGAAAAATTAAAATGAGGAGGTCAAAACGTGCTTCAAAAATGGATACAGGATCTGGTAATGCAACAGGAAGAGTTTGTAAAAAATGCAAAAACAGCAAAGGCATATTATTTTAATCAAAATACGATCAAACGATTTTCTGCCATGGATCGTTATAAAACGGAGATGAAATTGCAAAACAATCCTTTGCGGAATGCGGACAATCGCATCTCACACAATTTTCATAATATTTTGGTCAATCAAAAGGCGGCTTATTTATTTACCTATCCGCCGGTGTTCGATACGGGAAACAAAGAAGTCAACGCATTGATCAAAAAGGCGCTGGGAAGTACATTTCCCAAGACGGTAAAGGATCTTTGCATCGAAGCCAGCAATACCGGCGTGGGATGGCTGCATATCTGGATGGATGAAGAAAATCGTTTTCGGTTCCATACAGTGTCCTCTGAAGAGATCATTCCGGTCTATGATTCTACATTGGACAGGAAATTAAAGGGTGCGCTCAGGGTATATGCCGTGAAAAAGAAAGAAAAAGGACTTGTAAAAAGATATGAATATTGGGACGAGGAAAAGGCAGTATTTTTTCAGGAAAACGAAAAAGGGGAGCTGGTGGAAGAACAGGTGGAAGGCGCGGCAAATTTTCTTTTCCATCCGTTTAAAATGGTGCCTTTTATCCCGTTTTACAACAATAATACCGCTACTTCCGATCTCATAATGTACCGGGATCTGATCGATGAATATGACAAGGTGGTCAGCGGATATGCCAATGATCTGGAAGATATCCAGGAAACGATCTTTATTATTCGAAACTATGGCGGAGAGGATCTGGCTACCTTTTTATCGGAGCTAAAGCGGTATAAGGCGATCAAAGTGGATGGTGACGCAAATGACGGAAATGTGGAGACCATGCAGATCGAGATCCCGATCGAGGCAAGAATCAAATTCTTGGAATTGCTTAAAAAGCAGATCTTTATTTCCGGGCAAGGGGTCAATCCGGATCATGAACATTTCGGAGAGACCTCCGGCGTGGCTTTAAAATATTTGTATTCTTTGCTGGAATTGAAGGCAGGCCTTTTGGAAACGGAATTCAGACTGGGATTTGATATGCTGCTGAAAGCGATTTTTACCGTATATCAGGTGAAAGAGGATGTGGAAGCGGAGCAGATCTATACCAGAAACGGCATCATCAATGAGGTGGAATTGACCGGTATCGCAAAGGACAGCGCGGAAATACTGTCGCAAAAGACCATTTTGAAAAATCATCCTTGGGTGGAAGATGTGGATATGGAAATGAAAATGAAAAAAGAGGATGAATAGAAAGAAATGCCGGACTGATGAGAGAAAAGAAAGAAGAGTCAGCCGGATAAGCGGATGAAAAAGAGGAAAAACCATTTTATGATATTTCGCCGACTGCAGGCGGTAAAGGCAGAAAACAAAACCTTTCGTGGCAGGTGACCACGGTAAAAACCGTATAAAGGAGAAGAACATGAAAGAGAAATTAAAACAACTTGGGTTGTCGGAAGAAATGATAGAAAAAGTAGCGGGATTTTTGGATGGTCAGTTTATCCCGAAAGCGAGATTCAATGAAGTCAATGAAGAATGCAAAGCGGCAAAAGCTTCACTAAGGGAAGCGGAAACATGCATTGAGACCTTGAACGGACAAGTTATGGAGTCGGAAGGGGTCCAAAAGGAGCTGGAGAGAGTAAAAAAAGATGCAGAAGAATATCGTTTTCAGGGCGCTTTGGAAGTAGCCCTTTTGAAAAACCACGCAAAGAACACAAAAGCGGTCAAGGCGCTTTTGGATCTGGAAAATCTAAACTTTGACGGAAAAGAGATCGTTGGTTTGGAAGAACAGATCAAAAAACTGAAAGAAGAAAATGATTATTTGTTTTCTGACCGGGAAAAAGTCTATCCTTATTCCTACAAACCCATCAGCAAAGCGGAAGAAGCACAGGAAGACACCTTAGAGACGGTGATCCGGCAGGTGCTGCAAAAGCAAAATACGATATAGCAGGAAAGGAATGATCATATGGCTATTACATTAGCACAAGCAAAAATGTTAACACAGGATAAACTCTCGCAGATCATTATCGATGAGTTTAGAAAAGATAATTTATTGGATTTGATGGTATTTGACGATACCGCGAATTTCAGCGGCGGGTCCAGCTTGAATTATGTATATAACAGAGTGTCCGGCTTGAGAGGCGCAAGTTTTAGAGCGATCAACAGCGAATATACACCGGATGAAGCGGAATTGGAACAGATCACCGTTGGATTGAAAGTTTTAGGCGGTACTTTTCAGGTGGACAGAGTACTGCAGGATTATGTAAAAGGGATCACAGATCAGACAACATTCCAGATCCAGCAATTGGTAAAAGCGACCAGAGCGTTGTTTTCTGATACGTTTATCAACGGGGATTCCACAGATAATACCACACCAAACGTATTTGATGGGATCGATTCGGTCATTCAAGACTCTGATACGGAGATTTCACCGGAAAGTGTTATTGATTTATCT
>JAEEYS010000074.1 GCA_016288255.1 Bacillota bacterium | reverse complement strand
CTTTCTATCGTTTCGGGAAACCAAACAGACGGTATTTTTTTATCTGTTGCCGATCACGACCAAAACAAATATGAGCTGGAAATAGTGGACTTGAATCGTAAAATGGAATTTCAGCTAAAAGAGGGAAAGCCTGTTTCTCTTACCATTCATATAAGCGCAGAAACCAATATCAATGAGGTCATATCATCCGACGATCACAAAAAAACAGTTGAAACGGAGGAATTGACAGCTCTCTTGAATCAGAAGATTCATGAAATAACAGCTCCTGTCGTTTCTTCTTTGCAAAACAGGGAAGTAGATGTACTGGGGATACAGGACGCGTTTTACCATCAGTATCCGCTCATTTGGAATAAATGGAAAGAAAACTGGAAAGAACTATATAGGAATATGGAAATCAAAGTAAAAGTGGATAGCAAAGTGAACAGAACTTATAACATTTTGAGAAAAGCAACCAAGATTGCTTCATGATACACAAAAACAAAGAAGGAACAAAAAATGCCCTACGTTGTCAGTATGATCATCATCGTATTGTTTTTATATCAATTGAGGCGATACCGAAAAGAGAACTTAAAAAAGGAAATGCTGCTATTTTGTGTTTTTGCCGCTCTAAGCTTAGGCTTTAGTATCCTTTTTGATGGAAAAAACGCATTCAGTATCGTATCCTTCATCACGAAGTGTTTTTTGGCCTTTTTTTAGGTTACCGGAAGAAAAATAAGACAAAAGGAGAACGTTTTATGGACAACAAAGGAATGATTTCAACAAAACAAAGCGTGCTTTTATTCTTATGTCTTGCTTTTTCTCAAATCACTTCTACCATGCTGCATTCTTCTGTTTTTTATGCCAAACAAACCGCTTATATCGCTCCTTTGATCGCCGCAATGATCGCATCGGGGTTCTTCTTTTTTATTTTTCCTTTATGGAAACGCTACCAAGGATCTTCTTTTGCGGGAATCAGTTATAAAATACTGGGGTCGCCCATAGGAAAAGGAGTGATGATACTTTATTTCTTCTGGTTTGTCTTTTTGACCAGTTATTTTATCAGAAACTGTGACGAAAAACTTTTAACCACAATGTATACACATGAAAATACTTCCTATTTTATTATCGTCGTTTTGATCTTGTCAGCCATTATTTTAAGAAAAGGGATCTATGTCATCGCCAGAATGAATCAAATCACATTTTCTATTATTGTGACATTATTGGTTCTTATTTTATGTTTGCTGCTGCCGCAGCTTTCTATCAAAAATTTAACACCTATCAGTAGGCTGGATATCTTACCGATCCTTAGGGGAGTTCCTGCAGTATTAAGTACAATATCCTATCTGTTTTTTCTGTTTTTGATCGGAAATGAAATAACGGTAACGGGACCAATACAAAGAAGCTGGGGACTGGCGCTTTTTATTTTTACTTTTGCCGCTGTTTGGATCCTTGCTACGATCATCGGTCTGTTTGGACACGGGGTAGCAAAAGAGCTTGTCTGGCCTTTGTTATCTGCCGTGAAACAGGTTTTTGAATCCAAATCTTTTTCGGGAATGGAATCTTTTTTCTTATCCATTTGGCTGTTTTCTGATTTTATCTCCATTGCCTTTTTGGTCTATCTTGCTTTAAGTTTGTTAAAATCGATCTTTGGCTTGACGGATCCTATGTCTTTGCTGTATATCTATTTGTTGTTTTTATTTTTTACATCTCGCTACTTGGTAAAAAATCTATTTGAATTGCAATATATCGGTCGTATCATCATAAGCGGCGGCAACATCCTGTTCGGGTTTTTACTGCCTTTCTTGATCTACATCGTCGGCAAATGTAGAAAATTGATCTAATATCAAATAATTGAAAACAAACAGGAGTTCCTGTGATATAATGAATAGCGGAACGATTACGTCAAATCAAAGATACCAGGATGGAAAACGCGATGCATGTCACTTGGACGATGATTTTTACTGTTTGTATTTTTATCTTTATAGCCGGATTGATAGATTCCATCGCAGGAGGGGGAGGAATGATCTCTTTACCCGCTTATTTTTTTGTCGGTTTACCGCCGCATATAGCCTACGGCACCAATAAGTTTACCTCCAGCTTTGGTACTTTGATTTCCGCATGGAATTATTACAAACAAGGAAAAATACATAAAAAAGTAGCGTTTGCCGCCATTATCGGGTCTATACTGGGTTCTGTCGCAGGCTCCAATTTAAACCTATACTTAGATGAACGGATACTGAAGATCTGTTTCTTGATATTATTGCCTTTGGCGGCAATTGTTGTACTGTCAAAAAACATACTGAAGGAAAAAAAACAACAAGCAGAACTGCCTCACAGAAAAACTGCATTCCTGTCTTTTTTGATCGGTCTTGTCATCGGCGGATATGACGGCTTTTTCGGTCCCGGCACAGGCGCTTTTTTGATCATTGCTTTTACCGGCATCCTAAACTTGGATTACGTCACGGCATCCGGAAGCGCCAAAGCGATCAACTTCGCTTCCAACTTAGGCTCATTGACCGTATTTTTGCTTCATGGCAAAGTATTGTTTGCAATTGCTCTCCCTGCTGTTTTATTCAGCATTTTGGGCAATTTTTTAGGCTCTAGACTGGCAATAAAAAAAGGAGAACAGGTCATAAAGCCTGTTCTCGTTCTGGTAATGATTTTACTGGTCGCAAAAATTATCTCTGATTATATTTCATAATATCTATGTTTATAACAACTGCACGCCGATCCCGATCAAACCCGGACCGGTATGCACTCCCAAAGCAGGGGAGATCTGTCCGTCTGTATAAACATGGATATTTTTTAGTTTCGGTAAAAGGACTTCTTTGATCTGTTCCGCTTCTTCCACAGCATCGCCGTTTGCGATGGCGATGTTGTATTTTTCTCCTTTTTCACTAAACTGCAATGCCAATTCCATGGCTTTTTTCAGACAGGCTTTGCGGCCTTTCACTTTTGCCACGGTATAATAGATCCCGTCTTCGTTGCAGGAGATGATGGGTTTCAAATTCAGCGCGCTTCCCAAAAGAGAAGCGACAAGGCCGATCCGGCCGCCTTTATGAAGGTATTCCAAAGTCGCCACACAGAAAAATACTTTGGATTTGAACACATTCTTTTGAGAAACTTCTTTTAGTTCTTCAAAATCCATTCCGTTTTCAATGTTTTCTGCCGCGGTAATAGCGTTAAATCCGGCACCGATCCCGATATTTTTGGTATCCAATACAAAAATATCCAATCCTTGGTAGGTTTTGGCAATCAAAGTCATCATGTTGTAAGTACCGCTTAATCCACTGGAAATCGTAACGATAAATACTTTTTCATATCCGTCAGCTTTGATCCGATCCAAAATCTGCATCACGTCGTTTCCATTGGGCAAGGAAGTTTTTGGGATCTCCACGGGCAGCCTGTCATAAAGTTCACGCGCGGTAATATCCACTTTATCCGTATATTCTCTGTCTTTATAAAGGATCCTTAAAGGAACCGTATACATGTTATACTTTTGGATAAATTCTTCCGGAACATCCGTAGCGGAATCGATCAATAACGCTATTTTTTGTTTGTTCATCTTGAAATTCCCTTCCTTTTAAATTTTATGTGATCCATTTATATGATTTTATTTGATATTGGATACTGTTT